>NZ_JAMXFI010000064.1:0-45701 GCF_025460875.1 Microvirga yunnanensis | reverse complement strand
CGCGTTCTGCAATGCCCCCCGGGCCGGAGCCCTCCATGTCTGATGCCGTGTCCTCACCTTTCGACGATATCCGCCGCCTGATCACGACCATGCCCGGTCCGGACGAAGCGGCCGTCGAGGCCGTGCGCCGGCGGGACGGGCAGCTCACCAAGCCGGCCGGCAGCCTGGGCCGCCTGGAGCGCATCGCCGAGTGGCTCGCCGCCTGGCAGGCAAAGCCCACCCCGAGCGTCGACCGGCCGCTCGTCTGCGTGTTCGCAGGAAGCCACGGGGTCACGGCCAAGGGCGTGTCGGCCTTTCCGTCCGAGGTGAACCGCCAGATGCTGGAGAACTTCGCGGCGGGCGGCGCGGCGATCAACCAGATCTGCGCGGCCTACGGCCTCGGCTTCAAGGTCTTCGACCTCGCCATCGACATGCCGACGGGCGACATCACCGAGGCCGACGCCATGGACGAGAAGGCCTGCGTGGCCACCATGGCGTTCGGCATGGAGGCCATCGCGGGCGGCACCGACCTGCTCGCCATCGGCGAGATGGGCATCGGCAACACCACCGTGGCGGCCGCCCTCTACACGGCCCTCTACGGCGGGCCGGCCGAGCACTGGGTCGGGCGCGGCACGGGCGTGGACGACGAGGGCTTCCGGCGCAAGGTCGCGGCCGTCGAGGCGGCCATCGCCCATCACGGCGGCCACCTAACGGACCCGCTCGAGGTGCTGCGCCGCCTCGGGGGGCGGGAGATCGCCGCCATGGCGGGGGCGATCCTCGCAGCGCGCCTGCAGCGCATCCCGGTGGTGCTCGACGGCTACGTGGCGACCGCGGCGGCCGCGATCCTCCACGCGATCCATCCCTCGACCCTCGACCATTGCATCGCCGGCCATCTCAGCGCCGAGGGCGCCCACCAGGACGTGCTCGCCCGCCTCGGGAAGGTCCCGCTTCTGGCCCTCGGCATGCGTCTCGGGGAGGGATCGGGCGCGGCGCTCGCCGCGGGCCTCGTGAAGGCGGCGGCCGCCGTGCATCGGGACATGGCCACCTTCGGCCAGGCGGGAGTCTCCGAGCGCCTGTCGTGAGACGGTTCGGCCATCGCCCGCGATCGGGCGGAATCGCCTCCGTGCTCGTCGCGCTGGCGCTGGCCGGCGCGGCCGGGCTCGCCCTGAAGCCGGGCGCGCGCGCGCTCGAGGGCCGGGCCCAGGTGACGGACGGGGACACGATCCGCATCGGCGAGGCGCGCATCCGCCTCAAGGGCATCGACGCCCCCGAGATGGAGCAGCGCTGCTCCCGGGCGGGCCGCTCCTATGCCTGCGGCGAGACCTCCCGCCGGGTGCTGATCGATCTGGTGTCGGGACAGATCGTGCGCTGCCGCGCCACCGGCCGGGACCGCTACCAGCGCATCCTCGCCCGCTGCACGGTGAACGGCCGCGACATCGGCGCCCGCCTGGTGGAGGACGGCTGGGCGGTCTCCTACGGGCGTGATTACGAGCCCGAGGAAACCCGCGCCCGCAGCCGCTCCGCCGGGCTGTGGGAGGGCGATTTCGAGCGGCCGCAGGACTGGCGCCGGCAGCACAGATAGGCCGGGCGCGACCCAACCCGATGGGCCGGCAGGGCCCGGCTGAGACGTTTCGCCCGACACCTGCGATCTCACCGATTCGGGCCGCGGACCCCATCTCATCGCGATGCATCCCTCGCCGAATTTCGACGAACTCGCCGCCCGATTGAAGGACTGCCGGATCTGCCGCGAGGCGCCGCGCTACGGGGCGGCCCTGCCGCACGAGCCGCGGCCGATCATCCAGGGCAGCGCGACGGCGCGCCTGTGCATCGCCAGCCAGGCGCCCGGCACCCGGGCCCATGCGAGCGGAATCCCGTTCGACGACCGCTCGGGCACGCGGCTGCGGGACTGGCTCGGGCTCGACCGGGCGACCTTCTACGACGCCTCCAAGGTCGCCATCGTGCCCATGGGCTCGTGCTTCCCGGGGCAGGATGCCAAGGGCGGGGACCTGGGCCCGCGCCGGGAATGCGCCGAGGCCTGGCGCCGGCCGCTCTTCGAGGCGCTCCCCGATCTCGACCTGGTCCTGCTCATCGGCCAGTACGCGCAAGCCTGGCATCTGGGCGAGGCGTCCAAGGACGGGCTGACCGAGACCGTCCGGCGCTGGCGCGAGATCCTCGGCCAACCGCAGAAGCCGCGGATCCTGCCGCTGCCGCACCCGTCCTGGCGCAACAACGGCTGGCTTAAGACCAATGCCTGGTTCGAAGCCGAGCTTTTGCCGGTGCTCCGCTCCGAGATCCGTTCTATGTTCTAGAGCAAGGATCAGCATCAGGAGCCCGAAGCATGAGCCCGACCACCCTGCGCTGCACCGTCGACGGACCGGTCGCGACCATCACGCTCGCGCGGCCCGAGAGGATGAACGCGTTCAATGCCGCCATGCACGCGGAGCTGCGCGACGCGCTGGACCGTTGCGAGCGGGACGAGGCGGTGCGCGTGGTGGTGCTGACCGGGGAAGGGCGGGCGTTCTCGTCGGGCCAGGATCTGACCGTCGACCTGAAGCGCGACGAGCGGGGCCGGATCGATCTCGGTCCCGCGCTCGCCCGCGACTACAACCCGCTGGTGCTGCGGCTCTCGCGCTTCCCGAAGCCGACCGTCGCGGCCCTGAACGGCCCGGCGGTCGGGGCCTCCATGAACATCGCGCTCGCCTGCGACATCGTCGTGGCGGCCCGCTCGGCCTATCTCCAGGAGGCCTTCGCCCGGATCGGCCTGATCCCGGATGCGGGCGGCACCTGGATCCTGCCGCGCCTCGTCGGCCCCAAGCAGGCGCTCGCCCTGATGCTGAGCGCCGAGGCCGTCCCGGCCGAGGAGGCGCAGCAGATGGGCCTGGTCTACAAGGTGTTCGACGACGCGTCCTTCGCGGTCGACGTGGCGGCCTTCGCGGCGCGCCTCGCCGAAGGGCCGGGGCTCGCCTACCGGCTCACCAAGCAGGCGGTGGCGGAAAGCCTCGCCAACAGCCTGGAGACGCAGCTCGAGCTCGAAGCCCGGCTCCAAAGCGAGGCCGGATCGAGCGCGGATTTCATGGAGGGCGTCGCGGCCTTCCGCGAGAAGCGGACGCCCCGGTTCGAGGGACGATGAGGAGAACGCCCCGATGCGCCCCACCTACTGGATTCTCGGCCTCGCCACCCTGAGCGTCGTGATCGGGCTGTTCATGTCGCGGGATCCCGAGCGGGCCGAGCGGCTCAACCAGATGTACCGGGACGCGGCCCTGACCGGCGAGACGCGCCAGATGGTGATCATGGGCCTGGCGGTCGCCATCGGGGCCTTCGTGGTCTACCTGACCATGACCCGGCGGTGAATGTCCCTGTCCGGTCTCAACCCATCCCACCCTCTCACGTCATGGCCGGCCTTGTGCCGGCCATCTCGATCGGAAGAGCGCGGCGCCTCTCGCATCGGGATCACCGGGACAAGCCCGGTGATGACGTGGAGGGTGGTGTGAGCGGGTGGTGACGTGGAGGGTGGCAAGGGCCGGTGCGAACCCCTCCCCACGTCATGGCCCCCTCCGCCCGTCCTGCCCCCCTCTCACGTCATGGCCGGCCCTGTGCCGGCCATCCCGATCCTTTGAAGCGCGGCGCTCTTCGTCATCGGGATCACCGGGACAAGCCCGGTGATGACGTGGAGACGGTGGCAAGGGCCGGTGACGACCCGGAGAGGGGCGGACCCGCTTTCGTCCGCGCGATGCGCTACGTGCCGAGCCGGGCGATCAGGCTCGACGTGTCCCAGCGCTTCCCGCCCATCTTCTGGACGTCGGCGTAGAACTGGTCGACGAGCGCCGTGACGGGCAGGCTCGCGCCGTTCTTGCGGGCTTCGCCCAGCACGATCGACAGGTCCTTGCGCATCCAGTCGACCGCGAAGCCGAAATCGAACTTGCCCTGGTTCATGGTCTTGCCGCGGTTCTCCATCTGCCAGGAGCCGGCCGCGCCCTTGGAGATCACCTCGAGCACCGCCTCGATGTCGAGGCCCGCCTTCTGGCCGAAATGGATGCCTTCGGCGAGGCCCTGCACGAGGCCCGCGATGCAGATCTGGTTGATCATCTTGGTGAGCTGGCCGGCCCCGGCCTCGCCCAGGAGGCGGGACGCGCGGGCAAAGCTCATGATGACCGGCTCGGCCCTCGCGTAGACGTCCGCGTCGCCGCCGCACATGACCGTGAGGACGCCGTTCTCCGCCCCCGCCTGGCCGCCCGAGACAGGCGCGTCGATGAACGAGAAGCCCTTCTCCCGGGCGGCGGCGTAGAGCTCGCGGGCGACCTCCGCCGAGGCCGTGGTGTGATCGACGAAGATGGTGCCCCGGCCCATGCCGTGGAAGGCGCCGTCGGGACCGAGCGTCACCTGGCGCAGGTCGTCGTCGTTGCCCACGCAGGCGAACACGATCTCCTGTCCCTCGGCGGCCTCGCGGGGCGTCCGGGCGGCGCGCCCGCCGTTCTCGGACACCCATTGCTCGGCCTTCGCGGCCGTGCGGTTGTAGACCGTCACCTCGTGGCCCTTCGCCTTGAGGTGGCGCGCCATGGGATACCCCATCACGCCAAGTCCGAGGAATGCGACCTTCGCCATCGTGTGCTCCCTGAATGCTTCGCCGGTTCTAGCGCATCGCGCGGAAAAGTGGACCCGGTTTTTCGCGGTCGACGATGCCGATCCTTACCACCCCCTCCACGTCATCACCGGGCTTGTCCCGGTGATCCCGATGCGAGGGGCGCCGCGCTCTTCCGATCGAGATGGCCGGCACAAGGCCGGCCATGACGTGGGAGGGTGGCAGGAAGGGCGGAGGGGGCCATGACGTGGGGAGGGTCGTGGGGAGGGTCGTGGGGAGGGTGGCCGGGACGAGACCGGCCGGACGCCCCTACTTGATGTCGAAGGAAAAATACCGGGCGCGGATCCGGTCGTAGGTCCCGTCCGCCTTCACCTGCGCGATGGCCCGGTTGAACTGGTCGCGCAGGGCTTCGTCCTCCTTGCGCAGGCCGATGCCGTAGGCCTCGCGCCTGTAGGCGGGCTCCGCCGGCGCGTCGCCGATGATGTGGCAGCAGGCGCCCTCGCGGCTTTCGAGGAACTTCGAGAGCAGCAGCTCGTCGGCGAAGACGGCGTCGATCCGCCCGACGAGAAGGTCGAGATTGGCCTCTTCCGCCTTGGCGAAGAGCACGATCTCGGAATCCTTGTAGAAGGTCCTGAGATAGGTCTCGTGATCGGTGCGCTCGATGGTGCCGATCCTCTTGCCCGCCATGGCGGCCGGCGTGACCTCGCCGGGAGCCGTTTCCTTGGAGCCGATGAACACCGCCGGGATGCGGTAATACGGGTCGGAGAAGGCGATCCGCTTGCGCCGCCGCTCGGTGATCTCGAGCGACGACATGATCGCATCGTATTCGTGGCCGACGAGGCCCTTGAGGATGCCGTCCCAGGCATGGGGCACCAGCTCGCACGTGGCCGTCATGGCGTCGCAGAGGCTCTTGAGAAGATCGACCTCGAAGCCCTGCAGCTCGTTGTTGGCATCGATGAAGTTGAAGGGCGGATAGGCGCCTTCGACGGCGACCCGGATCACGGGCTTCTGCGCTGGAGCCGCGTCCTGCGCCGGAGCCGCGTCCTGCGCCGGGCAGGCCTGCCCCCCGAGGGCGACGAGCATGCCGGCGAGAACCGCCAGCCGCCGCCCGAACATCCCGATTTTATGACTCATGGAAACGCGCTCAGCCCCCTGTCACGCTCATGTGGCGGGCGAGGGCCGGGCGGGCGTGGCGCCGGTCGATGATGAAATCGTGCCCCTTCGGCTTGCGGGCGATCGCCTCGACGATGGCCCGGTCGAGCAGCTCGTTGCTCTCGGAGGCGCGCACCGGCGCCCGCAGGTCGGCGGCGTCCTCCTGGCCGAGGCACATGAAGAGCTGGCCCGTGCAGGTCAGGCGCACCCGGTTGCAGCTCTCGCAGAAATTGTGGGTCAGGGGCGTGATGAAGCCGAGCCGTCCGCCCGTCTCCTTCACGCGCACATAGCGCGCCGGGCCGCCGGTCCGGTGGTCGAGATCCTCCAGGTCGTAGCGGGCGGCGAGGCGCGCGCGCACCTGCGACAGGGGCAGGAACTGGTCGATGCGCTGCCCGTCGATCTCGCCCAGCGGCATCACCTCGATCAGGGTCAGGTCCATGCCGCGCCCGTGGGCCCATCCGACCAGGGACTCGATCTCGTCCTCGTTCACGCCCTTGAGCGCGACCGTGTTGATCTTGACCTTCAGGCCGGCGTTCTGCGCGGCATCGAGCCCCTGGAGAACCTTGGCGAGGTCGCCCCAGCGGGTGATGGCGCGGAACCTGTCGGCGTCGAGGGTGTCGATGGACACGTTGACCCGCTTCACCCCGCAGGCGGCGAGGTCCTTCGCATGGCGGGCGAGCTGCGAGCCGTTGGTGGTGAGCGTGAGCTCGTCGAGCGCGCCCGCGTCCAGGTGACGGGACAGGGACCCGAACAGGGTCATGATGTCGCGCCGCACGAGGGGCTCGCCTCCGGTGATCCGCAGCTTGCGCACGCCCCGGTCCACGAAGGCCGAGCAGATCCGGTCGAGCTCTTCCAGGGTCAGCAGGTCGCGCTTGGGCAGGAAGGCCATGTCCTCGGACATGCAGTAGACGCAGCGGAAGTCGCAGCGATCGGTCACCGAGACGCGCAGATAGGTGATCGCCCGGGCAAACGGGTCCAGAAGGGACCGGCCGGTCATGCTGGACGTCTCGGGGCGGGCCTGGAAGGCTCCCATGGCGGAGAAATCCTCGTTCGCGCGAAGGCTTGCCTTCGGTTTCGTGATCAAGCACTTAGCACATCGGGCCAAAAAGTGGATTCGGTTTTCGCTCACATAGCCCTTCGGGTCCGCAAAGACCACGGGCTTATGCACCACGGGCTTATGGACGATGGGGCGGCGGGCCGCGCCCGGCGCGGGGCCGCGGACCATAACAAGGGACAGGGCCATGACATCCGAGCGCTGGCCGACGGAGCTCCGCCTCGCCAGGGACAGGCGCAGCCTGCGCATCGCCTTCGACGACGGCACGGCCTTCGACCTGCCGGCCGAGTATCTGCGCGTGGCGAGCCCCTCGGCCGAGGTCCAGGGGCACGGCCCGGCCGAACGCAAGACCGTGCCGGGCAAGCGGGAGGTCGAGATCGTCGCCGTCGAGCCGGTCGGGAACTACGCCGTCAGGCTCGTCTTCGACGACCGGCACGACACGGGGATCTACGGCTGGGACTTCCTCCACCGGCTCGGGGCCGAGCGGGCGGAAAGATGGCAGGCCTATCTCGACGAACTCGCCGCCAAGGGTTTGTCGCGGGATCGGGCGCGGTGACGGGAGGGTGTTCCCTCTCGCCGCCCGTCATCACCGGCCTTGTGCCGGTGATCCCGATACGAAAGGCGCCGCGCTTCGAACAATCGGGATGGCCGGCACAAGGCCGGCCATGACGGGGGAGAGTGTTCGCACCGCCTCATGCCATCCTCCCCGTCATCACCGGGCTCGTCCCGGTGATCCCGTTCGGAAGAGCGCCGCGCTTCACCTTATCGGGATGGCCGGGACAAGCCCGGCCATGACGTGAGTGGAGGAGGCGGGGCCCGCACGACGCGCTAGCGCTGGACGATGACCCGGGCGCCGACCTTGGCGCGGTTGTAGAGGTCGGTCACGTCCTCGTTGGTCATGCGGATGCAGCCCGAGGAGACGGCCTCGCCGATGGTCTCCGGCTCGTTCGAGCCGTGGATGCGGTAGATCGTGCTGCCGATATACATGGCCCGGGCGCCGAGCGGGTTGTCGGGGCCGCCCTTCATGTAGCGGGGCAGGTCGGGACGGCGCTTGAGCATGGCGGCCGGCGGGCGCCAGTCCGGCCATTCGCGCTTCATGGTGATCGAATGGCTGCCGGCCCAGGTGAAGCCCGGCCGGCCGACGCCGATGCCGTAGCGCAGGGCCTGGCCGTTGCCGAGGACGAAATAGAGGCGGCGTTCGCTCGTGGAGACCACGATGGTGCCGGGAGCATGACGCCCGTCGAAGGACACGACCTCGCGCGGAACCGGCGAAGCCTGCGCCTTCACGGCCTCCTCGGTGCTGTAGAGGGGCTGGCGGGTCAGAGGATCGAATGCTGTGAATGCCGCAGCCGGCGTCGCAAGGGCGACGAAGGCGCCGACGAGCCCGGAGAGAGCAGCGCGAGTGCGTCCCATTTTTGCCTCGGATAAAACACGGTTGGTGGCGGGTCCTGCGTGTCGATAACGCAACAGCCCCGCTTAGGATCCAAGCCTTATCAAGGTTCTGCTATAAAATTCTAGGGCCGGGGCGCCTTATTCCGGCCACATCGTAAGCGGCGGGTTAAAGTCACGGTGCCACAATCCGCCGATCGAAATACTTCGCCGGCCGCATGCTTCTTTGGCTTGACGCCGGGGGTTCTGCGCCTTTAGAAGGCCCTTGTCAGGGCGCGTAGCTCAGCGGGAGAGCATTCGCTTCACACGCGAAGGGTCACAGGTTCAATCCCTGTCGCGCCCACCATTCCTTCCTGACAAGTCAGCGCACCGTGCGAAAAAGTGGACACGGTTTTTTGCAGGCAACGGTGCGCCTCTCAAAGGCTCGAGCATCGGATCCGATCCCAAAAGTGGTGTCCACTCTTCCCGTCCGATGCTCTGGGCTTCACATGATCGTGCGCGACGGGTTCGCGCGCGATCCGCGCGGCGCGTCACGCGGCCATGGGTCTCAGGACGGCCCGCACGGCGGCGAACAGGCCGTCGAAATGGTCGACGACGAGATCGGGGCCCAGCTCGCGGACCGGCACGTCCGTGTAGCCGAAGGGCACCGCCACCACCGGAATGCCCGCATTCTTGGCCGTCACGATGTCGGTCCGCGAATCCCCGACCATCACGGCCCGGCCCGGATGCCCTCCGGCCCGCTCGATGGTGAGCGTCAGGTGGCGCGGATCGGGCTTGAAGTACGGGAAGGTGTCCCGGCCGCAATTGGCCGCGAAGCGGTGGCCGATGCCGAGGGCGTCGAGCAGCTTGACCGAATGCTCCTCGACCTTGTTGGTGCACACCGCGAGGATGAAGCCCGCCGCCTCGAGGCGGTCCAGGGCCGCCTCCACGCCGGGATAGAGCGTCGTGCGGACGCAGATGTTCTCTCCGTAATGGACCATGAACTGGCGGAACAGCTCGTCCAGATGGGCGGGCGCCAGCTCCTTGCCGGCAGCCTCGAAGCCTCGCTCGATCAGGGCCCGGGCGCCCGCGCCGATCATGTCCCGCGCCTGGGCTACGGGGAGGGCAGCGAGCCCCTCCCGTTCGAGGATCACGTTCAAGGTCCCGACGAGGTCGCCGGCCGTGTCTGCCAGGGTTCCATCGAGGTCGAAGACCGCGATGGGCGAGACGATGTGCGGGGTATCAATGGCCATGGAGGTCGGCTACCTGCTGGAGGCAAGGGAATCAAGCCTTGGGATGATATGGTGCCGATGGTTGATTCGTTCTTACCGGATGGAGTGATGAATGCGGTTCCTAGCGCACCGTGCGAAAAAGTGGACCCGGTTTTTCGCGTCGAGCGGTGCGCCACGTGAAGGGTTGAGCCTTGGATCGATCCCAAAAGTGGCTTCCACTTTTGGGTCCAAGGCTCCAGGTCCCGCGGCGTTGATTGTGGCCGTCCTGGCGCCGGGAGGTCTTTTGGGCCCCGCCCTGGCCGCCTCCTATGATTTCGTGCCTGCGCCTCAGACCGACCTGAACAGGATTTATAGGATCGATCGGATCACCGGCGAGGTGAGCTCCTGTCAATACGGGCTGCAGGAGGGCACCGTCGGGGTGACCCTCTGCTACAGCGCCGGCGAGGGGGCCGGAGCCCAGGCGCCCGGAGAATATGGCCTGGTCGCCTCCCGCCACGAGCGGGAAGGGGGCGTGTTCCGGGTCAATTACCGGACCGGCCAGATGAGCATCTGCTACGTTTTCGACGAGCGGGTGGTCTGCACGCCCCAGATGACGCCGTCGCCGGCCACCTCGACGGCGGCCCCGACCGGGGCCACCCCGAGCGTCGGGCCGGGCACGGGGGCCTCGCCGCAGCGTCCATGAGGCTCTTGGAGGCCCTTGGAGGCTCTTGGAGGCATTTGGTCGCGCTCCGCGGCCGGCCGGCGATGAAACGTTCTTTCTTCCTGCCGTCCTGCCATGCTAGAGCCAAGCGGAAGGCCATGGGCTAGGCCAACAGCAAGTCAGGGCGGACGCATTCTCAGAGGATTTCAGTGAGCGACAATCTCAAGCGCGCCGCGGCCGAGAGGGCCGCCGAGCTCGTCACCGACGGCATGAGGCTGGGCCTCGGCACCGGCTCCACCGCGGCCCATTTCGTCGCGGCCCTCGGCGAGCGGGTCCGGGGCGGCCTGAAGGTGGTGGGCGTTCCCACCTCCGAGGCGACCCGCGACCAGGCCCAACGCGAGGGCATTCCCCTGTCGACCCTCGACGAGACCCCGGACCTGGACCTCACCGTCGACGGGGCCGACGAGCTCGACGACGACCTCCGGCTCATCAAGGGCGGCGGCGGCGCGCTCCTGCGCGAGAAGATCGTCGCGTCCGCGAGCCAGCGGATGATCGTGATCGCCGACGGGTCGAAGCACGTCGCCAGGCTCGGCCGTTTTCCCCTGCCCATCGAGGTCGTGCCCTTCGGCCTCACGGCCACCGAGCGGGCCATCGTCAGGCTGCTCGACAGCCTGAGCATGAGCGGGGAGCTGCATCTGCGGCATGCGCCCGACGGAGCCGCCTACGTGACCGACGGGGGCCACTTCATTCTCGATGCGCATCTCGAGCGCATCGACAAGCCGAACGTGCTCGCCTCGACGCTGAACAACATTCCCGGCGTCGTGGAGCACGGTCTTTTCCTGGGCCTTGCCACCGGGGCGATCCTCGCCACGGGCGACGGGCTCGTCGAACTCGGTCAGCTCTGACCCCTCAAGCCATGACGATTGGAGACACTTCCATGATCCGCAACGCCTCCCGCCTGGCCGCGACCTCGTTCGCGCTGTTCCTCCTCGCCAGCCCGGCCTTCGCCCAGGCCCAGCCGAGCGCGAGCCACCTCGCCGTCGCCCGCGAGGTCGCCCTGGCCTCGGGCATGACCCGCTCGTTCGACGCCATGTCCGAGCCGTTCCTCGTCCAGCTCCAGCAGATGAACGTCACCCGTCCGGAGATCAAGCAGGACCTGGAGCAGGTCGTGGCCATCATCCGGCCGGAACTCGAGCAGCAGAAGCAGAAGATGCTCGACAATGCCGCCCGGGCCTTCGCGCTGCGCCTGTCCGAGTCCGAGCTGAAGGAGATCGCGGCCTTCTACAAGTCGCCGGCCGGCGCCAAGTACGTGCAGGTCCAGCCGGGCGTCCTCGACGACATCGTGCGGGACCTGGCGGCCTGGACGCAGCAGACCTCCCAGTTCATCATGACCCGCGCCCGCGAGGAAATGGGCAAGCGCGGCCACCAGCTGAACTGAACCGGGCTCCGCCTTCCTGCCACCCTCCGCCCGTCATGGCCGGCCTTCGCCTTCCTGCCCCCCTCCGCATGTCATGGCCGGCCTTGTGCCGGCCATCCCGATTGTTTGGGGCGCGGCGCTTCACCGTAGCGGGATCACCGGCACAAGGCCGGTGATGACGTGGTGTGTGTGTGGTCCGGTCCTGCCCCCCTCCGCACTTCCTGCCCCCCTCCGCACGTCATGGCCGGCCTTGTGCCGGCCATCCCGGTCGGAAGGGCGCGGCGCCTCACCGTAGCGGGGCCACGGCACAAGCCCGGTGATGACAGGGAGAGGGGAGAGACGGCTCTCCCGATCGCCCGATGCCCTAATCCTCGGCGGCCTTGAAGCGTCCCAGACCTTTCAGGAAGAAGGGCAGGATCAGGGCGATCACCGCGATGCCGAGCAGGGTCGCGGAGATCGGGCTCTGGAGCAGCACCATCGGGTCGCCGAGGCTGATCGACAGGGCCCGGCGCAGCTGGCTCTCGGCGATGGGCCCGAGGATCAGGCCGACCACCACCGGGGCGATGGGGAAGTCGAACCGCCGCATCAGGAAACCGAGCACGCCGAACACGGTCAGCATGACCAGCTCCACCGGGGACGGGTTGGCCGCGATGGTCCCCATGGTGGCGAAGACCAGGATGCCCGCATAGAGCCAGGGCTGCGGGATGGCGAGCAGCTTCACCCAGAGGCCGACCAGCGGCAGGTTGAGCACCAGCAGCATGGCGTTGGCGATGAACAGGCTGGCGATGAGGCCCCAGACGAGGGCGGGCTGCTCGGCGAAGAGCAGGGGGCCGGGATTGAGCCCGTATTGCTGGAAGCCCGCCAGCATCATGGCGGCGGTGGCCGAGGTCGGCAGGCCGAGGGTCAGCAGGGGCACGAGGGTGCCGGCCGCGGACGCGTTGTTGGCGGCCTCCGGTCCGGCCACGCCCTCGATGGCGCCCCGGCCGAAGTCTTCGGGATACCTGGTCAGGCGCTTCTCGGTCGCGTAGGACAGGAAGGTCGGGATCTCCGCGCCGCCCGCCGGCAGCGCCCCGATGGGGAAGCCGTAGAGGGTGCCGCGCAGCCAGGGCTTCCAGGACCGCTTCCAGTCCTCCTTGGTCATCCACAGCGAGCCGCGGACCGGCTCGAGCTTCTCCTCGTGAATGTGGCGGCGCGACGCCACGTAGAGCGCCTCGCCGACCGCGAAGAGGCCCACCGCCAGGGTCGTCACCTCGATGTTGTCGTAGAGCTCGGGGATGCCGAAGCTCAGGCGCGACTGGCCGGACAGGATGTCGATGCCCACCAGGCCGAGGAGCAGGCCGATGAACAGGCTGGTGAGCCCGCGCACCGGGGAATCGCCGAAGGTGGCCGAGACGGTCACGAAGGCCACGCACATGAGGGCGAAGTAATCCTCCGGCCCGAAGCTCACGGCGATCTCCACGAGGTAGGGGGCGAGCAGGGTCAGGCCCAGGGTGGCGATGGTGCCGGCCACGAAGGACCCGATGGCCGAGGTCGCCAGCGCCGGGCCGCCGCGGCCGGCCTTGGCCATCAGGTTGCCTTCGAGGGCGGTCGCCATGGAGGCGCTTTCCCCCGGCGTGTTGATCAGGATGGCGGTGGTCGAGCCGCCGTACATGCCGCCGTAATAGATGCCGGCGAACATGATGATCGAGCCCGCGGGATCGAGCTTGAAGGTGATCGGCAGCAGCAGCGCCACGGTGAGCGCCGGGCCGATGCCGGGCAGAACGCCGACGGCGGTGCCGAGCAGCACGCCGATGAGGGCAAAGAGCAGGTTCATCGGCTGGATGGCGACGGCCAGGCCGCTCGCGAGGGACGTGAAGGCTTCCATGATCAGGGCCTCAGAACAGGCGCTCGAGCGGCCCTGCCGGCAGGGACAGGGTCAGGAGCTTGCCGAAGAGCAGATAGATGAAGACGGCGATCACGGCGCCGATCAGGAGATCGGTCAGGAACGCCCGGCGGCCGAAGGCGGCCGACGTGGTGGCGAACAGGATGGCCGTGCCGATCATGAAGCCGCCCCCGATGGCGATGAGGATGATCAGGGCCGCGAGGCCGCCGAGGATCAGGATGATCGGCTTCCAGTCGAGGCTGTCGCGGGGCGGCAGGTCGCCGCGCAGGGCGCCGATGCCGTTGCCGATGGCGAGCAGGGTCAGGCCGACCGAGACCACGATGGGCATGACCTTGGGGCCGAGGTCGTAGGGGGAGAGGATCTGGAGCTTGGTCATGTCCCACCAGACCAGGCCGGCGAGAGCAAGGAGGATGAGCGCGATGACGAGGCCTGCCACGTCGCGGCGCCGCTGGGGTGATGTGGTCATAGGTGATCCCAAAAAAGAAGCGCCGCGCTCCGGGAACGCGGCGCTTCCAACGGGCTTTAGCTTGAAATTTACGACTTCACCAGTCCCACGGCGGTGAGCACTTCTTTCGTGCGGGCCTGCTCGTCGGCAAGGATCTTGGTGAAGGCGTCGCCGGACACGTAGGAATCCTCCCAGCCCTTGGCCTTCAGGAGTTCCTGCCACTCCTTCGACTTGGCCATCTTGTCCATGGCGTCCGTCAGGGCCTTCTTCTGGTCGGCCGAGATGCCCGGAGGGGCCACGACGGCGCGCCAGTTGGCGATCTCGAGATCGACGCCCTGCGCCTTAATCGACGGCAGGTCGGCGGTGGCCTTGTCGGCCGGGGTGGTCAGGCCGATGAGGCGCAGCTTGCCGGCCTTCACCTGGCTCTCGAACTCGCCGTAACCCGAAATGCCCGCCGTCACCTTGCCGCCGAGGATGGCCGCCAGGGCCTCGCCGCCGCCGGAGAACGGGATGTAGTTGATCTTGGTCGGATCGGCGCCCGCCGCCTTGGCGAAGAGGGCCGCCGCGATGTGGTCGACGCCGCCCGCGGAGCCGCCCGCCCAGGTCACCTTGGCCGGATCGGCCTTGATGGCGGCCGCGAGTTCCTTGGCATCCTTGATCGGGGAGTTCGCCGGAACGACGATCGCCTCGTATTCCGCGGTCAGGCGGGCGATGGGGGTCGTCTGGTCCAGGGTGATCGGCGACTTGTTGGTGAGGAGGGCGCCCACCATCACGTAGCCCATGACCATGAGCTGGTTGCCGTCGCCCTTGGAGTTGTTGACCAGCTGGGCGATGCCGATGGAGCCGCCGGCGCCCGGAACGTTGGCCACCTGCACGCTCTTGGCGATGCCCGACTGGGTCAGGGCCTGCTGCATCGAGCGGGCCGTCTGGTCCCAGCCGCCGCCCGGAGCCGCCGGAGCCATGATCTTGAGCTCCATCTGAGCTGCCGCCGATGTCACGAACCCTGCCACGGCCGCCGCGGCGAGAGCGCCGCGCCAAAGACCTTTACGAAACTGGCTCATCGATTTCCTCCGTTGACGCCGACATCCGGTCGGCCTGTCCGCGGCAGACCCTAATGAGGGAACAGCAGGGCGGCAAGCGGCTTGCACCTTTATCCTTATCGTACCTTCGCGTAAGAGCTTCCGCGTCAGAGCTTCGCGATTCAGGTGAGCAGCCATGTCTCCGAAGCAGGGCTGGCGGAGGACTTCGGCCAGATGCGTCCTTATATGAATGATCGAGTTGCAGAACCGAGCGGAGACCGCCCCATGTCCTCTTCCGGCACGTCCTCTTTCGACGTCGACCTCTTCGTGATCGGAGGCGGGTCCGGCGGCGTTCGTGCCGCCCGCATCGCGGCGGGCTATGGCGCGAGGGTCATGCTGGCGGAGGAATACCGGGTCGGCGGCACCTGCGTCATCCGCGGCTGCGTGCCGAAGAAGCTGATGGTCTATGCCAGCCGCTTCGCCGACGACTTCCACGACGCGGAAGGCTTCGGCTGGAGCGTCGGCGAGACGCGCTTCGACTGGGCGACCCTGATCCGCAACAAGGACCGGGAGATCGACCGGCTCGAGGGCATCTACCGGGCGAACCTGGACAAGGCCGGCGTCGAGGTGATCGACAGCCGCGCCGTGATCGAGGACGCCCATACGGTCCACGTGCTCAAGACCGGCGCGCGGGTCCGCGCCCGCGTCATCCTGGTGGCGGTGGGCGCCCATCCGACCCTGGAGCCGGTCATTCCGGGCGGCGAGCTCGGCATCACGTCCAACGAGGTCTTCCACCTGGAGACCCAGCCGAAGCGCATCCTCGTGGTCGGCGGCGGCTACATCGCGGTCGAGTTCGCGGGCGTCTTCGCCGGGCTCGGCAGCGAGGTCACCCTGCTGCACCGGGGCGACAAGCTCCTGCGCGGCTTCGACGAGGACGTCCGGGACGCGCTCGGCGAGGCCTATCTCCAGCGCGGCATCGATCTGGCTCTCGGCACGACCCTCACGCGCCTGGAAAAGACGCCCGACGGCATCGCCGCGACCCTGTCCGACGGCTCGGTCCGGGTCGTCGACCAGGTTCTCGTCGCCACCGGGCGGCGGCCCAACACGACCGGGCTCGGCCTGGAGAAGGCGGGCATCACGGTGGACGAGGTCGGGGCGATCCCGGTGGACGGCTATTCCCAGACCCTCGTGCCGTCGATCTACGCCGTGGGGGACGTGACCAACCGGGCGAACCTCACGCCCATCGCCATCCGCGAGGGACACGCCTTCGCCGACACGGTGTTCGGGCCTAAGCCCACCATCGTCGACCACGACCTCATTCCCACGGCGGTGTTCTCGACCCCGGAGATCGGCGTCATCGGCTGCGGCGAGGCGGCCGCGCGGGCCATCTATGGCGAGATCGACGTCTACAAGACCGCCTTCAGGCCCATGAAGGCCACCCTGTCGGGCGGCAAGGACCGGGTCTTCATGAAGCTCATCGTCGACCGGGACAGCGACAAGGTGGTGGGCGTCCACATCATGGGGCACGACGCGGGCGAGATGATCCAGCTCGCCGGCATCGCCGTCACCATGGGAGCCACCAAGGCCGATTTCGACCGCACCGTCGCGGTTCACCCGACGGCAGCCGAAGAGCTGGTCACCATGCGCACGCCCGTGGTGGTCAAGAAGCCCGTGGCGGTGGGGTAGGGAGGCCCGAGGGCTCTGTCGGAGGGGGAGGGTGTCGGCACCGGGTCACACATGCACCACGTCATCACCGGCCTTGTGCCGGTGATCTCGATACGGTGAAGCGCGGCGCCCCAAAAGATCGGGATGGCCGGCACAAGGCCGGCCATGACGTGGGAGGGTGGCAGGAAGGGCGGAGGGTGCCATGACGCCGGAGGGTGTTCGCACCGGGTCACACACACACCACGTCATCACCGGGCTCGTCCCGGTGATCCCGATCCGAGAGACGCCGCGGCATCCGGTCCGTCGTCTCGGTTCTGTGAACCAGCGCACTCGCCTTTTTGAAGATGTCGTGTATAGGTGCCGTTTCGTGCCGCTTGTTGCGGTGAACGACGAGGAATCTGAGAAAGGACACGGGGGTAAGTGTCATGACCGAGCGGTGGACGCCCGACAGCTGGAGAAACAAGCCGATCCAGCAGGTGCCGGCCTATCCGGACCTTGAGGCGCTCGAGAGCGTCGAGCAGCAGCTCGCCGGCTTTCCCCCGCTGGTGTTTGCGGGCGAGGCCCGCAAGCTGAAGCGGACCCTGGGCAAGGTCGCCAAGGGCGAGGCCTTCCTGCTCCAGGGCGGCGACTGCGCCGAGAGCTTCGCCGAGCATTCGGCCGACAACATCCGCGACTTCTTCCGCCTGTTCCTCCAGATGGCCGTGGTGCTGACCTATGCGGGCGGCTCGCCGGTGGTGAAGGTCGGCCGCGCGGCCGGCCAGTTCGCCAAGCCGCGCTCGGCCCCGACGGAGACCATCGACGGCGTCGAGCTGCCGAGCTACCGGGGCGACATCATCAGCGACATCGCCTTCACGCCGGAGGCGCGCACGCCCGATCCGCGCCGCCAGCTCATGGCCTACCGCCAGTCGGCCGCGACCCTGAACCTGATCCGCGCCTTCGCCACCGGCGGCTACGCCAATCTCGAGAACGCCCATCGCTGGATGCTCGGCTTCGTGAAGGATTCCCCGCAATCCTCCCGCTACAGCGAGCTCGCCGAGCGCATCACCGAGAGCCTGAACTTCATGCGGGCCATCGGGATCGATCCCGAAACGCATCCCGAAATGCGCTCGACGGATTTCTACACCAGCCACGAGGCCCTGCTGCTCGGCTACGAGGAGGCCATGACCCGGGTCGATTCCACGACCGGCGACTGGTACGCCACCTCCGGCCACATGCTCTGGATCGGCGACCGCACCCGCCAGCTCGACCATGCCCACGTGGAATACATGCGCGGCATCAAGAACCCGATCGGGCTCAAATGCGGCCCGTCGCTCACGGCCGACGGGCTGCTCAAGCTGATCGAGGCCCTCAATCCCGAGGACGAGGCCGGCCGCCTGACCCTGATCTGCCGCTTCGGCGCCGACACGGTCGCCGATCACCTGCCGGGCCTGATCCGGGCGGTGCAGAAGGAGGGCCGCACGGTGGTGTGGTCCTGCGATCCCATGCACGGCAACACCATCAAGGCGGCCTCGGGCTACAAGACCCGCCCGTTCGAGCGCGTCATGGGCGAGGTGCGAGACTTCTTCGCCATCCATCAGGCGGAAGGCACCCATGCGGGCGGCATCCACCTGGAGATGACCGGCAAGAACGTCACGGAATGCACGGGCGGCGCCCGCGCGCTCACCGACGCGGACCTGCGCGACCGCTACCACACCTATTGCGACCCGCGCCTCAACGCCGAGCAGGCGCTCGAGATCGCGTTCCTGACCTCGGAGCTCATCAAGCGCGAGCGCCAGTCAAGGGAACGACCGACCGCCCTGGCGGCGGAATGAACGACTGGGCCATTTAAGAAAAAGGGGCGCTTGGGGCGCCCCTTTTTCTTTACGCATACGCAACTCTACTCGTCGTTGGGCTCAATTCAGCCAGCCCATGAAGAAGAGAATAAGAATGATCGGCAGAGGAATGCCGATAAGCCAGAGCAGGCCGCCTTTCAACATGTCAGTCTCCCAGTGTTTCGTGTGGAAATAACGAACTGGACTGTTGCGGGTTCCACCAAAAGCTTGAGCTTTGCAGCAGAGCTGAAAACGCCCCCGCGCCGGACCACACCACACACACACCACGTCATCACCGGGCTTGTCCCGGTGATCTCGATACGGTGGAGCGCGGCGCCCCAAACAATCGGGATGGCCGGCACAAGGCCGGCCATGACGTGCGGAGGGTGGCGGGAAGGGCGGAGGGTGCCATGACGCCGGAGGGTGCTCGCAGGAGCGTCGGCCCCGATCCCAAAAGTGGATTCCCCTTTTGGGTCCGATGCTCTAGATCCAGGCATCATGCGGAAATCCGGTCCCCGGCTTTCCGCCCGGAATGATGCGTCAGCAGGAAAGGGAGCGTCGGGTGGATCTCGAACGTGGCCTCCACGGTCGGGTCCGGTGCTCAGGTGTCATGGCTCAGAACACGCTCAAGATCGCCCTCGCGCAACTCAACCCCATTGTCGGCGACGTGGCCGGCAACGAGGAGAAGGCACGCCAGGCCCGCGCCCAGGCGGCCCGTCTCGGCGCCGACCTCGTGATGTTCACGGAGCAGTTCCTCGCCGCCTATCCGGCCGAGGACCTGGTGCTGAAGCCCGCCTTCCAGGATACCTGCCGGGCGGCCCTGGAGCGCCTGGCCCGCGAGACCGCGGATGGCGGCCCGGGGATGCTCATCGGGCTGCCCTGGCGCGAGGGTGACGCCCTCTACAACGCCTATGCGCTGCTCG
Organism: Microvirga yunnanensis; assembly: GCF_025460875.1. Taxonomy (NCBI): domain Bacteria; kingdom Pseudomonadati; phylum Pseudomonadota; class Alphaproteobacteria; order Hyphomicrobiales; family Methylobacteriaceae; genus Microvirga; species Microvirga yunnanensis. The sequence goes on along the minus strand of NZ_JAMXFI010000064.1, from coordinate 26,535 downwards.
ACAACGGCACGATCACCGTGCGCTACAAGGTGGACCTGCCGAACTACGACGTGTTCGACGAGAAGCGCAATTTCGACCCCGGGCCCCTGCCGGGCCCGGTCAATTTCCGCGGCATCCGCATCGGCGTCCCGATCTGCGAGGACATCTGGAGCGGCGACGTGGTCGAGTGCCTGGCCGAGACCGGGGCCGAGCTGCTCCTGGTGCCGAACGGCTCGCCCTATCATCGCGGCAAGACGGACGAGCGCTTCAGCATCGCCAGCGCCCGGGTGACGGAAAGCGGCCTGCCGCTCGTCTATCTCAACCAGGTCGGCGGCCAGGACGAGCTCGTCTTCGACGGCGCCTCCTTCATCCTCAACGCGGATTGCTCCCTCGCCGGCCAGCTGCCGGCCTTCGAGGAGGCCCTCGTGCTGACCGTCTGGGAGAAGGGCGAGGACGGCTGGGCCTGCCGCGAGGCCCCCATGGAGACGGTCGAGGAGGGCCGGGAGGCCGATTACGCCGCCTGCGTCCTGGGCCTGCGCGACTACGTGGACAAGAACCGCTTCCCCGGGGTGGTGCTGGGCCTCTCGGGCGGCATCGATTCCGCCATCTGCGCCGCCATGGCGGTGGATGCGCTCGGGCCCGACCGGGTCCATTGCGTGATGCTGCCCTACCGCTACACCTCGGGCGAGTCGCTCAAGGACGCGGAGGATTGCGCCAAGGCGCTCGGCGTCCGCTACGACATCCTGCCGATCGCCGAGCCGGTCGAGGGCTTCGAGGCCGCCCTGCAGCCTCTCTTCGCCGGCCGGGAGCGGGACATCACCGAGGAGAACCTCCAGAGCCGCGCCCGCGGGACCATCCTCATGGCGATCTCCAACAAGTTCGGCGCCATGGTGGTGACGACGGGCAACAAGTCGGAGATGTCGGTGGGCTACGCCACCATCTACGGCGACATGAACGGCGGCTTCAACCCGATCAAGGACCTCTACAAGATGGAGGTCTACCGCATCTCGGCCCTGCGCAACCGCTGGAAGCCGGACGGCGCCCTCGGGCCCGACGGCATCGTCATCCCGGAGAACATCCTGTCGAAGGCGCCGACCGCCGAGCTGCGCGAGAACCAGAAGGACCAGGATTCCCTGCCGCCCTACGAGGATCTGGACGAGATCCTGCGCGGCCTCGTGGAGGAGGAGCTTCGCGTCTCCGACATCGTGGCCAAGGGCTACGACCTGGAGGTGGTCAAGAAGGTGGAGCGCCTGCTCTATATCGCCGAGTACAAGCGCCGCCAGGCGGCGCCCGGCGTGAAGGTGACGCGCAAGAACTTCGGCCGCGACCGCCGCTATCCGATCGTCAACCGGTTCCGCGACCAGGGGCTCGTCGCCCACCGGAAGGACGAGGCCCTGGAGCGCGCCATGGGCAAGCCGCGGGTCGGCCCGCAGGACGTCTGACGGTTGGGCGATCCGGCCCGGCCTCACCGGCCCACACCACCCTCCACGTCATCACCGGCCTTGTGCCGGTGATCCCGCTTTCGTGAGGCGCCGCGCCCTACCGATCGGGATGGCCGGCACAAGGCCGGCCATGACGTGCGGAGAGTGGCAGGAAGGGCGGAGGAGATCATCGCCCTCTCACACACCCTCCACGTCATCACCGGGCTCGTCCCGGTGATCCCGCTTCCGTGAGGCGCCGCGCTCTTCCGATCGGGATGGCCGGCACAAGGCCGGCCATGACGTGGGAAAGGTCACGCCACAGCGAGGATCACCCTCCACGTCATCACCGGGCTTGTCCCGGTGATCCCGATGCGGTGAGGCGCCGAGCCCCAAACAATCGGGATGGCCGGCACGGCCGGCCATGACGTCGGAGGGTCGCGGGAGGGGGGCGCGCGCGTCCCGGCGACCCGATCGAAAAGCCCGTCACCCCTTGCGCGGCCCGGCGCGCTTCGCCATAGCATCTGCATGTCCAGACCCATCGTCCGCTTCGCCCCGTCCCCGACCGGGCACATCCATATCGGCAACACCCGCGTGGCCCTGCTCAACGCGCTCTTCGCGCGCCGGGAGGGCGGCACCTTCATCCTGCGCTTCGACGACACGGACGTGGCGCGGTCGAAGCAGGAATATGCGGATTCCATCGAGACCGACCTGCGCTGGCTCGGCATTCCTCCCGACGTGATCGTCCGCCAGTCGGACCGGTTCGACCTCTACGACGCGGCCGCCGGGCGGCTGAAGGCGGCCGGCCGCCTCTATCCCTGCTACGAGACGCAGGAGGAGCTGGAATTCCGCCGCAAGCGCCAGCTCGCCCGCGGCCTGCCGCCGATCTACGACCGGGCCGCCCTCGCGCTCACCGACGAGGACCGGGCCAGGCTCGAGTGGGAGGGGCGCAGGCCCCATTGGCGCTTCCGCCTCGAGCCGACGCATGTCACCTGGGACGATCTCGTGCGCGGGCCCTGCCACGTGGATTGCAGCTCGCTCTCCGACCCGGTGCTGGTGCGCGAGGACGGGACCTATCTCTACACGCTGCCCTCCGTGGTGGACGACATCGAACTCGCGATCACCCATGTGATCCGGGGCGAGGACCACGTCACCAACACGGCGGTGCAAATCCAGATCTTCGAGGCGCTCGGCGCAGCCGCGCCCACCTTCGCCCATCACAGCCTGCTGATCACCGCGAGCGGCGAGGGCCTGTCGAAGCGCCTGGGCCATCTGTCGATCAAGGGCCTGCGCGAGGCCGGCCTCGAGCCGCAGGCGGTGGCCTCGCTCGCCGTGCTGGTGGGCTCGGCGGAGGCGGTGCGGCCCGTGGCCGATCTCGACGACCTCGCCCGCCTGATCGATTTCTCCCACATCTCCCGCGCCCCGGCGAAGTTCGACGAGAGCGAGCTGGAGCACCTGAACGCCCGCCTGATCCACGACATGCCCTACGAGGCCGCCCGCGAGCGGCTGGCGGCGCTCGGGGCCGACGAGGGCGAGGCGTTCTGGAACGCCGTGCGCGGCAACCTGACGAAGCTCCGGGACGCGGCCGAATGGGCCAGGGTGGTGCGCGGCCCGGTGGCGCCGGTGATCGAGGACCGGGCGTTCGTGGAGGCGGCCACGGCCGTTCTGCCGGAGGCGCCCTGGGACGGGACGACCTGGAAGGCCTGGACCGAGGCCGTGAAGGCCGCCACGGGGGTGAAGGGCAAGGCCCTGTTCATGCCCCTGCGCCTGGCGCTCACCGGGCTCGACCACGGTCCGGAACTCGGCGCCCTGCTGCCGCTGATCGGACCGGAGCGGGCGAGGGCGCGGCTTTCCGGGCAGGCGGCCTGAACCCCGCCCCGTCCCGGCGCCCACCCGGCCCCGGCCTCCGCCCATCGGGTCACCTCCTCACGTCATGGCCGGGCTTGTGCCGTCGCAACCCCTCCCACCCTTCTCACGTCATGGCCGGCCCTGTGCCGGCCATCCCGATCTTTTGAAGCGCGGCGCTCCACCGGATCGGGATCACCGGGACAAGCCCGGTGATGACGTGGAGGGTGGTGTGCGGGTGATGACGTGGAGGGAGGTGGCAGGACAGCGGGAGAGCGCCTACGCCTTGATCCTGTAGCCCGTCCTGAAGATCCACCCGACGACGCTCAGGCAGATCAGCATGAAGACCAGGGTCATGCCGAGGCTGATGCCCACATCCACGTCGGCGACGCCGAAGAAGCTCCAGCGGAAGCCGCTCACCAGATAGACCACCGGGTTGAACAGGGCGACCGTCTGCCAGAAGGGCGGCAGCATGGTGATGGAGTAGAAGCTGCCGCCGAGGAACGCCAGGGGCGTCACGACCATCAGGGGCACGACCTGGAGCTTCTGGAAGCTGTCGGCCCAGATGCCGATGATGAAGCCGAACAGGCTGAAGGTGACGGAGGTCAGCACCAGGAAGGCGACCATCCAGACGGGATGCGCGATGGAGAAGTCCACGAAGAGCCGCGCCGTGACCAGGATGATGGTTCCGATGATCACCGACTTGGTGGCCGCCGCCCCCACATAGCCGATCACCGTCTCGAGGGCCGAGATCGGCGCCGAGAGGATCTCGTAGATAGTGCCGGAGAATTTCGGCATGTAGATGCCGAAGGAGGCGTTCGAGATGCTCTCCGTCAGGATGGACAGCATGATCAGGCCCGGCACGATGAAGGCGCCGTAGCTGACCCCGTCGATATCGGCCATGCGCGACCCGATGGCGGAGCCGAACACGATGAAATAGAGCGAGGTGGAGAGCACCGGCGAGGCGATGCTCTGCATCAGCGTGCGCCAGGTGCGCGCCATCTCGAAGAGATAGATGGCCTTGATGGCATAGAGGTTCATGCGCGCTCCCTGACCAGGCTGACGAAGATCTCCTCGAGGGAGCTTTCCGAGGTCTGAAGGTCCTTGAAGTCGATGCCGTGCTCGCTCAGGCGGCGGAGCAGCCCCGCGATGCCGGTCTCCTGCGTCTGGGTGTCGAAGGTGTAGACCAGTTCGGTCCCGTCGGCGGAGAGCTGGAGGCTCTCGGATCGCAGCTCCGGCGGCAGGGCCGCCAGGGGGCTCTGGAGGTGCAGGGTGAGCTGCTTCCTGCCGAGCTTGCGCATGAGAACGGCCTTGTCCTCGACCAGGATGATCTCGCCCTTGCGGATCACCCCGATCCGGTCGGCCATCTCCTCGGCCTCCTCAATGTAGTGGGTGGTCAGGATGATCGTGACGCCGTTCTCGCGCAGGCGCCGCACCATGGCCCACATGTCCCGGCGCAGCTCCACGTCGACGCCGGCGGTGGGCTCGTCGAGGAAGAGGATCTTGGGCTCGTGCGACAGGGCCTTGGCGATCATGACCCGGCGCTTCATGCCGCCGGACAGGGTCATGATCTTGCTGTCGCGCTTCTCCCACAGGGAGAGGTCCTTCAGGATCTTCTCGAGATAGGCCGGATTGGGCGGCTTGCCGAAGAGGCCCCGGCTGAACGTCACCGTGGCCCACACGCTCTCGAACGCGTCGGTGGTGAGCTCCTGGGGCACGAGGCCGATCTTGGTCCGGGCGGCCCGGTAGTCGCGGACGATGTCGTGCCCGTCCGCCGTGACCCGGCCGGTGCTCGGATTGACGATGCCGCACACGATGCTGATGAGCGTGGTCTTGCCGGCGCCGTTGGGGCCGAGCAGGGCGAAGATCTCGCCCCGGCGGATCTCCAGGTCGACCGTCTTCAGGGCCTGGAACCCGGACGCGTAGGTCTTGCCGAGGCCCGCGACGGCAATGATGGGATCGGACGCGCCCGCCGGGCGGGGCATCGCGAGGGAATCGAGCGGTTTCATGCCGGGTTGATAGCATGGCCGTGGGCAGGGCGGAATGGACGCCATTCCTGCCCGAATGGGGAGGCGGCGTCTCCCTCTCCCGTCGTCACCGGCCCTCGCCACCGTGTCCACGTCATCACCGGCCCGTTTCACCTCTCCACGTCATCACCGGCCTTGTGCCGGTGATCTCGCTACGGTGAAGCGCGGCGCCTTTCGGCTCGGGATGGCCGGGACGAGCCCGGCCATGACGGGGGAGGGTGTTGGGATGGCTCGTGAGACGGGTTGCGCCCTGCGATGGCCACCCGCCACGTCATCACCCGCACACCACCCGCCACGTCATCACCGGCCTTGTGCCGGTGATCTCGATTGTTTGAGGCGCGGCGCTCTACCGTATCGGGATGGCCGGCACAGGGCCGGCCATGACGTGGGAGTTTTTCCACCCCGGCCGGGAACGACCGCGGTCGACAGCCCGTCAGTTCTGCGCGTGCGGCACCGGGACGACGTTGGGGGCGATCACCCGGACGGTCTTCTTCTGGCCGTTGCCCGCCTCGACCTCCTGCTTCGAGCCCTCGCCCTGGCCGACCACGGCGTTGGTCTCGATCGATTGCGGCCCGATGCCGGCCGATTCCTTGCTGGCCGTCGGGGCGGCGGCGGCGATCTCGGCCGCCTCCTTGGTCTCCTCGTCGGCCTTCCTGTCGGCGGCCTTGCGGGCGGCCTGCGTCTTCGGCCGGGAGAGCTCCTCGGCCTTCTCGGCGGTCACGATCAGGTCGCCCTTGCGCTGCTGGAGCATGCTCTCGGCCTTGCGCAGGACCACGGCCCAGCTCTCGTCGTGCTTCTTGCAGGCGCAGCTCTCGTCGAAGCTCTTGCGGAACTTGAAGGCGTTCGCCAGCGACGCATAGGGCTGGTTCGTGGACAGGGAGGCGGCGCGGCTGAGGCCCTGATCGCCGCCCGGATAGGCATAGGCCAGGGTCTCCGTGCCGGGGCAGAGGGCCTGGCACATCTCGTTGGCGCTCTGGCCGCCGCCCGGCGGCGTGGTGAGCGGGAAGAACGATCCGTCGCAGGTCTTCACGCAGATCAGGCGCCCGCCGCCCATGGACGGGGGGCCGTCATCGGCGATGATCGGCTGGCCCTCGGGCATGATCTCCTGCTGCGGCTGCTGCTGGCGCGGGGCGCCGAACAGGGACTCGAAGAAGCCGCGGGGCTGGTCCGTGGCGCAGGTCTGCTGGACGGCCACCTGGAGCTGCCGGCGGCGCGCCTCGATCTGGCTCTGGTCGACGGCCTGGGACGCCAGGCGGGCATAGCCGGCCTCGAGCTGGCGGATCTGCCCGGCGATGGAGCCGCATTCGGCCGGGGCCGGGCCGGCCAGGAAGCCGAGGGGCCCGCGCTCGCAGCCGATGTTGCGGTAATAGACGACGAGGCGGTTGATCTCCGTCCGCTGCGCCTGCATCTGGCCGGTCGGCGCGCTCCCGCCGCTGCGCTCCAGGGAGGCCAGCTCGGCCTGGAACCGCTGGCACTGCGCCGACTGGGCATAGGCCGCCGGGCCGGCGGCCAGGAAAGCCGCGACGGCGATTAGGGAGCGGAGAAAGGATGTCTTTGCCATTGAGATGTTCGCAGAACCGGTCCGTTGCGGCGTCGAGGCCTGGGGAGGCTTCTCATGTGCCGCTGGAATTTGACCCTATTGTGATTAACGCCTTGCCTGCTTCGGGGGAAGCTGTCCAGCGCATCGTGCGAAAAAGTGGTCCCGGTTTTTCGCACGATCCCCGGCCAGGAGGGGAGCATCGGACAATCGGGATCACCGGGACGAGCCCGGTGATGACGTGGCGGGTGTGTGACCCGGTGCGAACACCCTCCCCACGTCATGGCCGGGCTTGTCCCGGCCATCTCGATCCGGTGAGGCTCGGCGCTCCCAACAATCGGGATCACCGGGACAAGCCCGGTGATGACGTGGCGGGGGGTGGATCGACCGGGAGCGGAGCATCGGACCCGGGCCTGGGTCCCTGTTTCACGTCCGATGCTCCGGGGGCTCTCGTCAAAGCCCGGAACCATCCCCACATGGGAGCGTGACCGTGGGAGGTGAATGAACCGATGCTTGCTCGAATTGTCCTGGCCGCCACCCTGGCGCTGACCGTCACCCTGGCCGCCGTGACCGGTGCCGCCGCCCAGGAGCCCGACCTGATCTTCAAGAAGTCCACGGTGTGGCGCGCGCTGACGCCGGACGACAAGCTGGCCGTATACGGGATCGACGACCCGGTGGTCGAGGGGGTGGCCTGCCACTACACGACCCCGGAGCGCGGCGGCCTCTCGGGCACGTTCGGGGTGGCCGAGGAGGTCTCCGACATCTCGCTCTCCTGCCGGCAGGTGGGGCCGGTGACGTTCAAGCAGAAGGTCGGCCAGGGCGACGTGGTGTTCAGCGAGCGCCGGTCCCTGATCTTCAAGAAGATGCAGATCGTCCGCGGCTGCGACGCCAAGCGCAACACCCTGGTCTACATGGTCTATTCCGACCGGCCCATCGAGGGCTCGCCCAAGAACTCCACCTCGACCGTCCCCCTGATGCCCTGGGGCACCGCGATGCCGCCCCGATGCGGCGAATGGGTGAAATAGGAGGGCTTGTCCCGCGGCCTCGCGGGCCCCCTCCGCCCGTCATGGCCGGCCTTGTCCCGGCCATCCTGCGGCCTCACGGACACCCTCCCACGTCAGGGCCGGGCTTGTCCCGGCCATGACGTGGGAGGGTGAGGGGATGACGGGGAGGGTGGTAAGGCCCTGTCCTCATGACGCCCCTGTGCCGAGGAGGAGCCGGGCGGCCGTCGCCCACATGACGATGCCGATGGCGATGTCCAGGATGCGCCAGGTGACCGGCCGGGCGAAGAGCGGCTTCAGCAGGCGCGCGCCGAAGCCCAGCGCGAAGAAGAACGCGAAGGAGGCCGTCATGGCGCCCGCGGCGAACCAGCCCTTGCCCGGGTCGAACTGGGTCGAGATCGAGCCGATCAGCACCACCGTGTCGAGATAGACGTGCGGGTTGAGCCAGGTGAAGGCCAGGCAGGTGAGCACCACCCGGCGAAGGCTCTCCGGGGCGGTTTGCGACGGCCGCAAGGCGGCCGATCCGAAAGCCGCCCGGACGCTGCGGGCGCCGTAGGCCACGAGAAACGCCACGCCGCCATAGAGCAGAACCGTCCCGACCCAGGGCCATTGCGCGCTGAGCTGCGCGAAGCCCGAGACCCCGGCCAGGATCAGCGCCGCGTCCGAGACCGCGCAGGCGAGGCACACGGCCAGGACATGCTCGCCGCGAAGGCCCAAGCGCAGCACGAACGCGTTCTGGGCCCCGATGGGCAGGATCAGGCTGAGGCCGAGCAGGAAGCCGGCGAGCAGGGGGCCGGTCATGGGGGCTGTCATGAGGAGGGTCCGACTGGGATTCGGCCTTTCCTAGGCCGGCCGGGCGAATTAGAGAAATTAAACCCTCTCACCCTGATTCAGAAATTCTAAAGCATCGGACGTGAAAAGTGGACACCACTTTTGGGATCGATTCCGATGCTTCCCTCTTGGACGGCGCATCGTTGAGTGCGAAAAACCGGGACCACTTTTTCGCACGATGCGCTGATACCATGCTGGATTATGCCCTTCTCTCCGCCCTCGCGGCGGTCGTGCGCAGCGGCAGCTTCGAGCGGGCGGCGCAGCAGCTCAACGTCACGCCGTCGGCGGTCTCCCAGCGGGTCAAGCTCCTGGAGGAGCGGATCGGGGCGGTCCTGGTCGTGCGCGGGCAGCCATGCCTGGCCACCGAAGTCGGGCAGCGCCTGTGCCGGCATGTGGAGCAGGTCGCCCTGCTCGAAAGCTCCCTTCGCCGAAACCTTCCCGGCCTGCACCCGGAGGACCGTCCGGTTACCCTGCGCATCGCGGTGAACGCGGACAGCCTCGCCACCTGGTTCATCCCGGCCATGGCCGAAACGGAGGGCGTCCTGTTCGATCTGGTTCTGGACGATCAGGATCACAGCGCCGACTGGCTGCGGCGCGGCGAGGTCGTTGCGGCCGTGACCTCCCATGGCCGGCCGATCCAGGGCTGCGACTGCCATCCCCTCGGGGCCTTGCGCTACGTGGCCACGGCCAGTCCCGGCTTCGTGGCACGGTGGTTTCCCGCCGGGGTGAGGGCGGAGGCCGCGGCCCGGGCGCCGTGCCTCGTCTTCAACCAGAAGGACCGGCTGCAGGCGCTCTGGCTGGAGCGGGCGCTCGGCGAGCCGGTGCAGCCGCCCCTCCATTGGCTGCCGTCGTCGCAGGCTTTCGTGGACGGCGCATTGGCCGGGCTGGGCTGGGGCATGAACCCGGAGCCCCTGGTCGACGGCCATCTCCGGGCCGGCCGGCTGGCGGCCCTGAAGCCGTCCCGGCCGCTCGATGTTCCGCTCTACTGGCAGCAGAGCCGGATCGTCGGCCCTCTGCTGGCGGATCTGACCCGCGCCGTCCTGACCGCCGCCCGGGCCAGGCTGGCGCCGATGGGCCCGTCCTGAAGCGGCGCATCGTCCGCACGACCCTCGGCACGTCATGGCCGGGCTCGTCCCGGTCCTGACATCCTCTCTGCGTCATGGCCGGCCTTGTGCCGGCCATCCCGATCCGGTGAGGCGCGGCGCTCTACGGAAGCGGGATCACCGGGACAAGCCCGGTGATGACGTGGAGGATGATCCTTGCTGTGGCGTGACCTTTCCCACGTCATGGCCGGCCTTGTGCCGGCCATCCCGATCCGGTGAAGCGCGGCGTTCCCAACGATCGGGATCACCGGGACAAGCCCGGTGATGACGTGGTGCGTGGTGTGAGCCGGTGAGGGGGCTACGAGCCGGTGACGGCACCCGGCTGGCGCCGGGCGTCAGTTCGTGCAGGTCACGGAGACCGGCGGCTCCTTGGGGCCCAGGGAGGCTTTCTGGATGTTGCCCGTCACCTCGTCCGGGGTGATCTGCCGGTAGGACACCGCCTTGAGGTAGCCATGGGCCTCGCACCAGGAATCGGCCACAACTTGGCCACAAGCCTGGTTTGTGATCAGGCATTCCGCGACGCCGTAGCCGTCGGCGGCGGGAACCATGAAGGTGGCTTCGGTCGAAGAGGCCTGGGAGCCGTTGGGGAGCAGCGTCAGGGACGCGGCTGCAAGAAACACGACAGTACCCATTCCGAGCATGGTGAATGCGCGGCGCATCGAAGACCTCATTGGTTGAACTCGTGCCATTATGTCACGAGTGTGCGTGAACAAAGCTCTAACGCGCTTGGCCGGAACGCGTTTCATGCGGCCGTGCAAATAAAACATGCTTACCAAATGGGAAACCTTGACGTCCCCGGGCTGAATCGGCATTGATGGCTTCATGAACACGGCAACGGTCCTCATTTCCGGGATTATTTGCGGCTAGCGCATTTCGCTGGCTGGAGCCGTCTCGTTCTCATTCCAAGATCGAAACCACCCTCCGGCCTGCGGCCTGACAGGGATTTGGTTTCATGGCGGCACGCTTGAGGCTCTACAACACGCTGACCCGGTCGAAGGACGCTTTCGTCCCGATCGATCCCCGGAACGTGCGCCTCTACGTCTGCGGACCCACCGTCTACGACTACGCCCACATCGGCAACGCCCGCCCGATCATCGTCTTCGACCTTCTCTTCCGTCTGCTGAGACATGTTTACGGCAGGGAAGCCGTGACGTATGTGCGGAATATCACCGATGTGGACGACAAGATTAATGCCCGGGCGGCCCGGGATTACCAGGACCTGCCCCACAACGAGGCGATCCGGGCCGTCACGGCCAGGACCGAGGCGCAGTTCCACGCCGATATCCGGGCGCTCGGCGTGCTCATGCCGGAGGATGTGAACGAGGCCGGCGCGGCGCCGCGCTTCGTCGAGCCGCGGGCGACCGAGCACATCGCCGAGATGCGCATGATCATCGAGCGGCTGATCGCCCGCGGGGCCGCCTACGTGGCCGAGGAGCACGTGCTCTTCTCCGTGGCCGCCATGGGGTCCCTGCCGAAGGTCCCGCAATACGGGGCCTTCTCGAAGCGCTCCCTCGACGAGCTGCTCTCCGGGGCCCGGGTGGACGTGGCGCCCTACAAGCGCGACCCGATGGATTTCGTGCTCTGGAAGCCGTCGGGCCCGAGGGATCCGGCCTGGCCGTCGCCGGCCGGCATCGCGACGCCCGGCCGTCCCGGCTGGCACATCGAGTGCTCGGCCATGTCCTGGAAGCATCTCGTCCAGGCCTTCGAGACGCGCCTCGCGTGCGCCGACCCGACCGCCCGCGAGATCTTCGACATCCACGGCGGCGGCATCGACCTGGTCTTCCCGCACCACGAGAACGAGATCGCCCAGTCCTGCTGCGCCTTCGACACGCCGCGCATGGCCAATGTGTGGATGCACAACGGCTTCCTGCAGGTCGAGGGGGAGAAGATGTCGAAGTCGCTCGGCAACTTCCTCACCATCAACGAGCTGCTGCGGGACTGGCCCGGCGAGGTGCTGCGCTTCAACATGCTGCGCACCCATTACCGCCAGCCCATCGACTGGACCGTGACGGGCCTGGAGGAAAGCGAGAAGACCCTCGACCGCTGGTACGCGCTGGCGGGCCGGGGGGAGGCGGCCTTCCTGTCGGACCACGTGGTCGAGGCGCTGTCCGACGACCTCAACACGCCCAGGATGCTGGCGGAGCTTCACGCCCTGGACGGGCAGGGGGCGCATGCGGAGCTCGGCGCGAACCTGCGGGCGCTCGGCTTCCTGCTCGACGGGGCCGAGGCCTGGACGGCGCGCCGGCAGGCATCCCTCGGGGTCGAGCCCAGCCAAGTCGAGGCGCTGATCGCCGCCCGCAAGGAAGCCCGCGCGGCCAGGAACTGGGCCGAGTCCGACCGCATCCGCGACGAGCTCGCGGCCCTGAACGTGGTCGTGAAGGACAACCGGGACGGCACGACCACCTGGGAGGTGGCGCGGTGACGGAACCTGCCTCTCCACGTCATGGCCGGGCTCGTCCCGGCCATCCCGACGACGTGAGGCGCCGCGCCTCGCAGGATCGGGATCACCGGCACGAGGCCGGTGATGACGGCTGTGAAAACATGCGCGCGGCGAAGGGAGAGGGACGCTGATGGGACAGGCCATGCCGAAGCCGGGGCTGCGCCCCTTCCTGCCGGCGGATCTGCCGCTCCTCGTCGACATCTACGAGGAGAGCATCGCCGAGCTGACCGGCGAGGATTACAGCGAGAGCCAGCAGGAAGCCTGGATCGCCCGCGCCGAGGACGATGCCTTCGTCGCGAGGCTCACGAAGAGCCTGACCCTGATCGCCACCGTCGAGGGCTCTCCGGTGGGGTTCATCGCGCTCAAGGACAACGAGCTGATCGATCTGTTCTACGTGCACCCGGCCGCTTCCGGCCAGGGGATCGGCACCCTGCTCTACGACGCGGTCGAGAAGCTCGCCGGCGCGCGCGGCGCCGCGCGTCTCGTGGCGGAGGTGAGCGACAATGCGCTGCCCTTCTTCCAGAAGCACGGCTTCCAGCCGCAGCGGCGCAACACCATGCCGCTCGGCGACGAATGGCTCGGCACCACCACCATGGAAAAGCGTCTGACGCCCCGGGAAGACAGGACCTTGTCGTCATGAGCCGCGAGCGGATCACCCTCTTCGACACCACCCTGCGCGACGGGGCGCAGACGACGGGCGTGGATTTCTCCCTCGAGGACAAGAAGGCGATCGCCGCGCTCCTCGACCGGCTCGGCATCGACTACGTGGAAGGCGGCTATCCGGGCGCGAACCCGCTCGACACCGCGTTCTTCGCCGAGAAGCGCACGACGAACGCCCGGTTCACCGCCTTCGGCATGACCAAGCGCGCCGGGCGCTCCGCGTCGAACGATCCCGGCGTCGCGGCGCTGCTCGAGGCGGACGCGGATGCGATCTGCTTCGTGGCCAAGTCCTGGGACTACCATGTGCGCGTGGCGCTCGAGACGACCCCGGAGGAGAACCTCGCGGGCATCCACGAGAGCGTCGAGGCGGCCCGGGCGAAAGGCCGCGAGGTGCTGGTCGATTGCGAGCATTTCTTCGACGGCTACAAGGCCAACCCCGATTATGCGCTCGCCTGCGCGAGGACGGCCTACGAGGCCGGGGCGCGCTGGGTCGTGCTCTGCGACACCAACGGCGGAACGCTGCCGCACGAGGTGATGGCGATCGTCGCGGCGGTCGCGCAGGTCGTGCCTGGCAGCCATGTGGGCATCCATGCCCATGACGATTGCGGCTGCGCGGTGGCCAATTCGCTCGCCGCCGTGGAGGCGAGCGCGCGCCAGATCCAGGGCACGCTCAACGGCCTCGGCGAGCGCTGCGGCAACGCCAATCTCGTCACGCTGATCGGCGCCCTCAAGCTCAAGGACGGCTACGCGGCCCGCTTCGATCTCGGCGTGACGGACGACGCCCTGGGCCAGCTCACCCATGTGTCCCGGCAGGTGGACGAGATCCTCAACCGGCAGCCGAACCGCCACGCGCCCTTCGTGGGCGCGAGCGCCTTCGCCACGAAGGCCGGCATCCATGCCTCGGCGGTGCTGAAGGATCCCCGCACCTACGAGCACGTCGAGCCGGAGGCCGTCGGCAACGCGCGCCGGCTCCTGGTGTCGGACCAGGGCGGCCAGTCCAACATCCTGGCCGAATTGAAGCGCTGCGGCTTCGAACTCGAGAAGGGCGATCCGCGCATCGCGCGCGTCCTCGACGAGGTGAAGCGCAAGGAGGCGCAGGGCTTCGCGTTCGAGGGCGCGGACGCGTCGTTCTACGTGCTGGTCAAGCGGATGCTCGGCGAGGTGCCGGCCTTCTTCGACGTGGAGCGCTTCTCGGTCAACGTGGAGCGCCGCTTCAACGCGGTCGGCGAGCTCGTCACCGCCTCGGAGGCCATCGTGAAGGTGCGGGTCGGCGACGACGTGCTGATCTCCGCGGCCGAAGGCAACGGCCCGGTGAACGCCCTCGACCTGGCCCTGCGCAAGGACCTGGGCAAGTACCAGAACCTGATCCAGGACCTGGAGCTGGTGGACTACAAGGTCCGCATCTACCAGGGCGGCTCGGACGCGGTCACCCGGGTGCTGATCGAGTTCACCGACGGCTCCGGCGAGCGCTGGACCACCATCGGCGTGTCGGCCAACATCATCGACGCCTCGTTCCAGGCGCTCACGGATTCCATGGTCTTCAAGCTGCTGAAGAGCGGCGCGTCGCTTTAGGGCCGCGCCTCCCTGGGCCGGACGCCTATCCCTTCGTGGTCACCGGCCTTGACGTGGGGAGGGTGGCAGGACCGGCCTCACACCACCCGCCACGTCATCACCGGGCTCGTCCCGGTGATCCCGATCCGGTGAAGCGCCGCGCCCCACCGCATCGGGATGACCGGGAGGGGGCGGGACGGCTTGTGCATCCCGGAGAAATGCGCCAGTCTTCCTCCATGAAACTCTATTACGTCTACATTCTCGCGAGCCGCCCCGGTGGCGCGCTCTATGTGGGCGTCACGAACGATCTGGCCCCGCGCGTCTTCGAGCACAGGAGCGGTCGCGGGAGCGGTCATTCCCGACGCTACCGGATCGACAGGCTCGTCTACTACGAGAGCTATCCCAGCATCGTCGACGCCATCCAGCGCGAGACCTCGATCAAGCGCTGGCCGCGCGCCTGGAAGACGAACCTCATCCTCGGGATGAACCCCACCTGGCGCGATCTCTATGAGGAGCTGAACGCCTGATGCCGCCTCTCCCCGTCATGGCCGGGCCTGTCCCGGCCATCCCGACCCGGTGAGGTGCGGCGCTTCACCGTAGCGGGATCACCGGGACGAGCCCGGTGATGACGTGAGAGGGTAAGGTGAGAGGGTGATGATCCCCTCCCCACGTCATGGCCGGCCTTGTGCCGGCCATCCCGATTGTTTGAAGCGCGGCGCTTCACCGGATCGGGATCACCGGCACAAGGCCGGTGATGACGTGGAGAGTGGGATGAGCCCGGTGATGACGTGAGAGGGGAGCAGGAAGGGCGGTGCGGCCCGCTGTCGTCCGCACGATGCCCTAGAACCGGCTCTCGATCGCCGCTTCGTTGCGCACGATCCCGATCCGGCGGGCCGCGTCCTCGATCATCGGGATGACCTCTTCGACCCGCTCGGCCACCAGGTAGTTGAGCTCGAGCCCGGGGCGGATGAAACCCTGTTCGCGCATGTGGGCGATCAGGGTGAGGAGCGGCTTCCAGAAGCCCTTGGTGCTCAGCATCAGGATCGGCTTGGTGTGCCGGCCGAGCTGCGACCAGGTCATCTGCTCGACCAGCTCCTCCAGGGTCCCGATGCCGCCGGGCAGGGCCACGAAGGCGTCGGCCTTCTCGAACATGAGGCGCTTGCGGGTATGCATGTCGGGCACGACGATGGTTTCCTGCACGTCGTCGAGGAGCTTCTCGCGGGATTTCAGGAAATCCGGGATGATCCCTGTGACATATCCGCCGTGATCGAGAACCGATTGGGCGACCGTGCCCATGAGGCCCACATTGCCGCCGCCATAGACCAGGTTGATGCCCTGTTCGGCCATGAGGCGGCCCAATAACGCCGCATTCTCGGCGAAAACGGGGTCGCCCCCGAAGCCTGAGCCGCAATAAACGCAGATGGATGTGATCGGTCTGTTGGATGACATGGGCATTTCGGGGAGGCGGGGAGCCTCCCGCGCTGAGTCGGAGAGCATTAATTGTCCTTTATGGCCGTAGCCTTTTGAAAGATAAACGGTTTAAATGCACGAAAGTGCCGCGTTCGAGAAACACCATGGCGGATCCGAGGGACATCAAAGGTACAATCGCGTTGCTTGGCGCCGCTGCCGCAGCCGTTGTCGCAGTTCTTCTCGGGGTGCTGTACGGGTCCTGGTCCGGCGCGCCCGAGGCTTCCCGGAGTGCCGTCCCGGCCCAGGCGGCCCAGGCTCCCGCCGAAGCCGGACCGGGCCCGCAGGCGGCCGCCCAGCCGGCCGCTCCCGGCGAGGGCGCTGCGGCCAAGCCCAAGGACACGCCCATCGTGCCGTCCTTCGACCTGGTGCGGGTCGAGCCGGACGGGGAGAGCGTGATCGCCGGCCGCGCCGCCCCCGGGGCGACGATCGAGCTGCTGCGCGGCGATCAGGTCCATGCCCGCGCTGCGGCCGATGCCTCGGGCCTGTTCGCCATCGTGCCGCCGCCCCTGCCGCCCGGCTCCCATCAGGTGGCGCTGCAATCCATCGCCCCGGACGGAACCCGCCAGCGCTCGGCCCAGAGCGTCACGGTGGTCATTTCCGACGCCAGGACCAGGCCCCTCGTGACCCTGACGGCTCCCGACCAGCCGACGGTCGTGCTGTCGAACCCCGAGCCGCCGGCCAAGGTGGCCGGGGAGCCGAAACCCGAAACCAGGACGGCGGACACCAAGTCGGCCGAAACCAGGACGGCGGACACCAGGACGGCCGATGCCCAGCCGGGCGCGCCGCCGCAGGCGGGCCTCGCCCCGACGGTGTCTCCGCCGCCGGCCCAGCCGGCCCAGCCCGCCCCACGGCCGGAGATCAAGATCGTGACCGTGGAAGCCGAGGAGGGGAGGCTCTTCGTGTCCGGCCAGTCCGCCCCCGGGGCGACCGTGCGGCTCTATCTCAACGAGAGCCTCATCGCGCCGGGCGGGGCGGGCGGCGACGGCAAGGTGTCCTTCTCCATCGGGAGCGGCGTGAGGCCCGGCGACTACCGGATCCGCCTCGACGACGTGGACCCGGTCTCGGGACAGGTCCGCTCCCGCGCCGAGGTGGGCTTCAACGTGCCGGCCCAGGTCGCGTCGGCGCAGCCGCCGGCCTCCGGATCGTCCCCGGCGGCGGGCGCGCCGGTCCCGTCGTCCCGGGAGGTGGCCTCCGCCCTGCCGGCCGGCCAGATGGCCAGCGTCGGGTCGGTGGTGATCCCCAACATCAACACCGCCATCGTGTCGCGCGGCGACAACCTCTGGCGGATCAGCCAGCGGATCTACGGCAAGGGCCTGCGCTACACGGTGATCTACGGGGCGAACCAGGAGCAGATCCGCAATCCGGACCTGATCTATCCCGGCCAGGTCTTCGTGCTGCCGGGCGACCAGGCTCCCAAGAGCGACTGAGCCGGGCCGCCCCCTCGGCACGTCATGGCCGGCCTTGTGCCGGCCATCCCGATTGCTTCGGGCGCGGCGCTTCACCGGATCGGGATCACCGGCACAAGGCCGGTGATGACGTGGAGGGTGGAATATCGGGATGCACAACCTCCACACGTCATGACCATCCCGGGCCAAACGGGGAACAATGACCGACGCGGGGTGAATTCGCGCGGCCGATCCCCTATATCGGGACCCGACACCTCGAACGGATTCTCGCGTATGCCTCCCTCCACCGCCGTCCCGACGACGAGCGCTGCTGCGCCAAAGCCCACGGGCTTGGCGGCCACCTGGACGAAGCTCTGGCCCTATCTCTGGCCTCACGGCAGGCCCGACCTCCAGCGACGGGTCTTCCTGGCCTTCGGGCTCCTCCTGGTGGCCAAGGGCGTCACCATGGTGACGCCCTTCGCGTTCAAATGGGCCACGGACGCCCTCGTGGCGGTCACGGGCGGCCAGGCCCAGGGGGCCGAGGCGGCCGCGACGGCGGGCTCCTGGCTCTGGAAGGCGCCGATCCTGCTCACGGCGATCTACGGCCTGACCCGCATCCTCATGGCGGTCCTGACCCAGATGCGCGACGGCCTCTTCGCCAAGGTGGCCATGCACGCGGTCCGCAACCTGGCGCTCCAGACCTTCGAGCACATGCACCGCCTGTCCCTGCGCTTCCACCTGGAGCGCAAGACCGGCGGCCTGACCCGCGTGCTGGAGCGCGGCCGCGAGGGCATCGAGGAACTGTCGCGCCTCGTGGTGCTGACCCTGGTGCCGACGATCCTCGAGTTCATCCTCGTCCTGGGGCTGCTCGCCTGGGAGTTCAACTGGCTCTATTCCGCCGTCGTGTTCGTCATGGTGGTCGTCTACCTGGCCTATACCTACAAGGCGACCCAGTGGCGGATCTCGATCCGCAAGCAGATGAACGATTCGGACACGGACGCGAACACCAAGGCGGTCGATTCGCTCCTGAACTACGAGACGGTGAAGTATTTCGGCGCCGAGCAGCGCGAGGCCGCCCGCTACGACCGCTCCATGGCGGGATACGAGAAGGCCTCGACCCAGACCTATACGTCCCTCGCCGTGCTCAATGCCGGCCAGGCGGTGATCTTCTCCATCGGCATGGCCGTCGTCATGGTGCTGGCCGCCCGGGACATCATGGCCGGGCGGGCCTCCATCGGCAGCTTCGTGCTCGTCAACGCCATGCTGGTCCAGCTCTACATTCCCCTGAACTTCATGGGCATGCTCTACCGGGAGATCAAGCAGGCGCTCATCGACATCGACGACATGTTCGCGATCATCGAGCGCAATCCCGAGATCCAGGACAGGCCCGGCGCCAGGCCGCTCCAGGTGCCGCAGGGCGTGGTGCGGTTCGAGGACGTGCATTTCGCCTACATCCCCGAGCGCCCGATCCTCAAGGGCGTGAGCTTCGAGGTGCCGGCCGGCCACACGGTGGCCATCGTCGGCCCCTCGGGCGCCGGCAAGTCGACGATCTCGCGCCTGCTGTTCCGCTTCTACGAGCCCACGAGCGGGCGCATCCTCATCGACGGGCAGAGCATCGCGGAGGTCCAGCAGGCCTCCCTGCGCAAGGTCATCGGCATGGTCCCCCAGGACACGGTGCTGTTCAACGACACCATCGGGTACAACATCCAGTACGGCCGCTGGGACGCGACCCCGGACGAGGTCCGGGAGGCCGCGCGCCTCGCCCAGATCGACCGCTTCATCGGGCTCCTGCCGGAGGGCTACGACACCCCGGTGGGCGAGCGCGGCCTGAAGCTCTCGGGCGGCGAGAAGCAGCGGGTGGCGATCGCCCGCACGATCCTCAAGAGCCCTCCGATCCTGGTCCTGGACGAGGCCACCTCGGCCCTCGACACCTTCACCGAGAAGGAGATCCAGGACGCCCTCGACCGGGTCAGCCGCGGCCGCACCACCCTGGTGATCGCCCACCGGTTGTCCACAGTCATCGGGGCCGACGAGATCATCGTCCTCGATCAGGGCCGGGTGGTCGAGCGCGGCGATCATGCGAGCCTCCTGGCCCATGGCGGGGTCTATGCCGCCATGTGGAACCGCCAGCGCGAGGCGGACCAGGCGCGCGAGACCCTCAAGCGGGCCGAGGCGGAGGAGCGCAGCCCCGAGAGCGTGGCAGGTTGACGGAAGCGTCTGCGCCTGCCATCCCCTGCCGGACCGTCTCGAGGCTGTGAAAGAATGACCGATATCCTGGAATCGATGCGCCGCATCTTCGTGCCGATCCACAAGGAGGGCTATCCCTTCATCCTGATCGCGCTGTTTGCGACGATCGTGCTGGCGTGGCTCTGGTCGCCGCTGGGCTGGATCGGGGCGATCCTGACCGTGTGGGTCTGCTACTTCTTCCGCGACCCCCCGCGGGTGACGCCGATCCGCGAAGGGCTCGTGGTCTCCCCGGCGGACGGGCGGGTGAACCTGATCACCACGGCGGTCCCGCCCGCCGAGCTCGACCTGCCGGCCGAGCCGATGACCCGGATCTCGGTGTTCATGAACGTGTTCGACTGCCACGTGAACCGCTCGCCCGTGACCGGCCGCATCGCCCAGATCCTCTACACGCCGGGCCTGTTCCTCAACGCCGAGCTCGACAAGGCGAGCGAGGACAACGAGCGCAACGCCCTCGTGATCGAGACGGCGGGCACCAAGATCGGCGTGGTCCAGATCGCCGGCCTCGTGGCGCGGCGCATCGTCTCCTTCGTGAAGATCGGCGATCACCTGAGCACCGGCGAGCGCTTCGGCCTGATCCGCTTCGGCTCCCGGCTCGACATCTTCGTGCCGCTCGACGCCCAGGTGCTCGTGGGCCTCGGCCAGACGGCGGTCGCCGGCGAGACGGTGCTGGCCGACCTGACCGCCAACGAGCCCGCGCGCCAGTACCGGGTGGGCTGACGCCGTTCCGCCCGCCGGGCCGGGGCTTCCCCGCGCGCTCCGGACGGAACCCTCGGCCGCGTTCCGCGCTTCTCCCCGGGGTCGGCGGACGGCCCAGCTCGGGCCGGATCCCCTTTCCGAAGAGCGCATCCTTCAAGGGGGAGAATCGGGTCCACTTTTCCGCACGATGCGCTAGGTTGTTGCCATGAGTGACCTTTTCCCGCCCTTCGCCCCGGACCCGAACGAGCCGCGCAAGCGCCTGTTCAAGCCGGTTCCGTTCCGGATGATCGCCCCCAACATCATCACCCTGATCGCCCTGTGCCTGGGGCTCTGGGCGATCCGGCTGGCCTTCGACGGGCAATACGAGAAGGCCGTGGTGGCGGTGATCGTGGCGGCCTTCCTGGACGGGGTCGACGGGCGCATCGCCCGCCTGCTGAAGGGGACGTCCCGCTTCGGCGCGGAGCTCGACTCCCTGGCCGACTTCCTGAACTTCGGCGTCACCCCGGCGCTGATCCTCTACAGCTTCGTCCTGCACGAGCTCGGGCGGGTCGGCTGGATCGGCTCCCTCGTGCTCGCCATTGCGGCGGCGCTTCGGCTGGCCCGGTTCAACGTGATGATCGACGATCCCAACCGGCCCGAATGGAAGAAGAACTTCTTCGTCGGCATGGCGGCCCCCATGGGGGCCATGAGCGCCCTGCTGCCGCTGTACCTGTCCTTCCTCGGCATTCCCATCCAGGACGCGTCGGTCGGCCCGGTCATCCTGATCTACGTGGTGGGCATCGCGTTCCTCATGGTGTCGACGATCCCGACCTATTCGGGCAAGACCATGGGCAAATACGTGCCGCGCCAATGGGTCCTGCCGATCTTCGTCCTGTCCGTGGCGGCGTTCGGCCTCCTGGTCAGCTTCCCCTGGGAGATGCTGAGCCTGATCACGGTGGCGTTCCTGCTGCTGATCCCGGTCAGCGTGGTGCGCTATCGCAAGCTCGAGCGACTCGATGCCAAGAACGACCCGATGAAGAACGACCCGCTGGCCAAGAACGGCCCGCACGCGAAGACGGCGCCGGCCGGCACCGAGCCGCCCCCGGTCTCGTGATCGGCTTGATTCGCCCGCGCCCGGTGCCATCTTGTGCCCCAGCGTGGCTATTGCCTTGACGAAATCCTTGAAGGGGCCCGAAGGGCCCGGAGCGTGGAGAGAAAAGTGGCGTCTTCTTCCGAGGTGTCGAATCCCAGCTGGCGTCCGAAGCTCGTTCTCGCGTCCGCGTCGCCGCGCAGGCTCGGCCTCCTGCAGCAGGCCGGCATCGAGCCCGACGCCCTGCTGCCGGCCGATGTGGACGAGACGCCCCTGAAGAACGAGGGCGCCAAGGAGCTGGCCAAGCGCCTCGCCCGCTCGAAGGCCGAGGTGGCCCGGAAGGTGGCCCGGGCGCGGGAGGACCTGAAGGAGTCCTACATCCTGTCGGCCGACACGGTCGTGGTGGTGGGCAAGCGGGTCCTGCCCAAGGCGGAGCTCGTCGACGAGGCCGCCGGCTGCCTGAGGCTGCTCTCCGGGCGCGCCCACCGGGTCTATACCTCCATCTGCCTGATCACGCCGCGGGATTCCGTCCGCGAGCGCCTGGTGGAGACCCGCGTGCGCTTCAAGCGTCTGTCCCGGGACGAGTTCGAGCGCTATCTCGCCTCGGGGGAGTGGCGCGGCAAGGCGGGCGGCTATGCCATCCAGGGCCTGGCCGGCACCTTCGTGGTCAAGCTGGTGGGCTCCTATTCCAACGTGGTGGGCCTGCCCCTGTACGAGGCCGCGGCCCTGCTCGACGGGGAGGGGTATCCGGTCCGCTTCGGCTGGCTCGACGCGGCCTGAGGCCGGCTTGCGCTTCTCCGACCCGGCTTGCGCGGCAGGGCGCCGGCAACCATCTAGGGCGTCGTGCGAAAAGCGGACCTGGTTGTTCGCCCCGAACGGTGCGCCGGTCCAAGGAATGAGCATCGGACCCGATCCCTTGAGCGGCTCCCGTTTTGGGGCCGATGCTTGAGTTGCTCTGCCGAGTCGGCCTGAATGGAAAGGACGCGTCTGTGAACGCCGCCAACGAGAACAAGCCCCTGGCTTCATCCGGCAAATGCCCGATCTGCGGAAAGCCCGCGGAGGAAGAGGTCCGGCCGTTCTGCTCGAAGCGCTGCGCCGACGTGGACCTGAACCGCTGGCTGTCGGGCACCTACGCGATCCCGGCGGTCGAGAACGAGGAGGACGACAAGGACGAGGACGGGCAGGACGCCTGAGCGGACGCCTGAGCGGACGCCCGAGCGACGATTTCCCGGCATTTTGTCGTCCGAGGCGCTGGACATGCGGCCCCGGTCTGACTATACACCCCTCCACGACGCGCACGGCTCCGCCGCGCATCGGATGCCCAGGTAGCTCAGTTGGTAGAGCATGCGACTGAAAATCGCAGTGTCGGTGGTTCGATTCCGCCCCTGGGCACCACTCCTCTTCTCAAAGTCTTACGACGCAAGGGTTTGAACCCCAAAACTTTACCAGACCTGCGCCGGTAAAGTCTGGGGTGGTAAAGTTTTGGTCCCATTCTGTTCCGGTGTACCTCCATCTGGAAATCACAAAGGGCGCACGCAGCGCCCCTTTTATGCAGCCCGACAAACTGACTTACGCTGCGTTCTCGTACATCTTCAGCCACTCGTCGAGCACTTGTTCAGCCGCTTGTTGGCGAAGGTACTCACGAGCGTAGCGGTCGATCTCCTTCATGGTCTTGTGGCCGCTCAGGGCCATGATTTGCTGCGGCGTGTACTTACGTCGAATCAACTCAACTACGCCTGCCTTGCGAAGGCCATGCGCGGAACGATCCTTCAATTTGGCTTCGCTGCACCGGTCGTGAAACCAATTGCCGAAGCTCTCTCCTGAGGCCCAAGGAGTTCCCCACTCGGATATGAGGTAAATCATGTCCCCTCTATCGGGAGTAGCGTCGATGATTGCCTGAAGTTCCGGAAAGAGTGGTACATATGCTGGGACCCGCTTCCGCTTCCGGTTCTTCGTCTGGGTGAAAATGAACATCGGGCGACCCTCGGAGTCGCTCTTAAGAACTTGCCGCCCGAGCTTCACCACGTCGCTTCGGCGCTGAAGGGTAAATAGCAGCAACTCCATTGCAAGCCGAGCCTTGCTCCCAATGGGAAACTCCGTCCGGAACTGCTCGATATCCGCCAAGCTCCAAGTCGCGATGCCAGCGTCAGATTTTGGAGGGAAATAGGCTACGTCTTCAGCCCAATTTCTGTGCTCAACGAGATCTGCAATTTCTGGCTCCTCCTTCGCCCAATTGAGTACGGCCCGTATATATTTGACCCGTGAGTTGGCAGCTTCGGTGTTCCTACGAACCTCAACTGGATCGCCTTCTTCGTTCTCCACTTCTTCCTTCCATGTCTTGCGATCACGAAGGACCTTTATGGCCTTAGCTCTGAACTTCGTGACTGGCATATCGCCATACCGCAAGTTCGGCGTATCCGGGTGAATAGGCTCGTCCCAAGTGGCTTCGAGCACTCTTTTACGGACCCGACGACTGCTCACTTCGAGATCTGCGTACGTTGTCGATGTGAAGTACTGCTGACAGAGCCACCGCCAAGAGTGTGGCGCTGTGATCGCCTGGGGCACGGGTTTCGTGATGGCGGCTGCCTTGGGCTGCAAACCTATTTCGAGCACCACCATTTGGCCCGGCTTCGCGTCAGCGTATGCCTTTATCCACCCAGCATAGATCTCCCAGAATTGAGGGCTATACAGCTTCACCTTCATCCGGTGGCGCTGCGATCCCTCAAATCGTTGGAAGTAGTAGCGCCCCGAGTGCTTCGGGATCTCGTAGACGTATTCAGGCAATTCGCGTTTCTTAGACATCAAACAGCTACCCGGTTCCAAAGATCATCAGGATCATCGTCGTTGGCACCTACGACGGGCAGAGCGTGGAATGCAGCCTCCACTTCTTTGAGAGAGTATGCCTTACGCCTGAGCCCTGGGAACCAGCGGGCCTTTGGCATCAGGCCTTCAGCCTCAAGCTTGGAATACGCTTCGGGAGTCAGGCTGATGGCTGCCGCAGCCTGTTCGAGCGTTACGGCAATTGCACCGGGAGGCGGGATATTAAGGTGACGGGGCTTAGTCATTCGAGCCCCTGGAATTGGAGTTGGAATCCATGAGAGTAAACTCGGGAGGTATGGGAAAATCGTTTGAAAGATTTGTGGGCCGCTGCCGGTGCGAGAGCGCTAATTTCTCTGTGGGTGACCATCCGTGAGTCGGAAGTTGGTCTAAACCTTCGGCTTCAACCGCGATGAATAAATTGTTTTAATGTTTCATTTTTCTGAAGTCAGGTACTTTCACTCCTCATTATCCGAGAGAGGCGGTGTCCAAGTCCGGGTTTGATCTGGGGTCCAAACAGTGATCCCATCAACCAAGGAGATTTTTCTGTCCTCGATTACCGACATGATCCGACAGATCTCCCGGTAACCTTCTTCAGTCATCCCGAAAATCCGAACGCGCCGGTCCTCTGGACTCACCCTGAACATGATCCAGCCCAAGCCCAGGAGGGTTTTGACGGCTCGACTGACCTGCTCCGGAGCAAGCTTGATGGCGTCTGCAATCTCAGCATTCGTACGATGAGGCTGCTTGGCGATATAGTTGAAGGTTCGGCGCTCCTGCGGCGTCAGTCGGTCCGACCATATGCACTCAAAGACCGCTTCTTGCCTTTTCATGTGCATCACGTCCTTCGGTGAAATCACGACTTCCTCCGGTTCGAAAATCTTAAAGCGATAACGCTTCATCAATAATTGACGTTCGTATCAACAAATGTGGTTGATGTCAACGTCAACTATCTGTATGAGGTTCAGCGCACGCCAAACACCTGCTCCGAACTTGAGATCCGCATCTACCGGGGCCGATGCTTTGGCGCTGAAACACCATTGCACCGAACGGATACATTATGACGACCGATTCCATACCTTCAGAGGCCACCGCTGTTGTTCAGACGATAGCGCAAGACATCGAAAGTAGGCTTTCAACGGCGCGAGGAGCCTCGGAAGCATCGCTCCAAGAGTATCGTGCGATTGGAGAGGCGCTGATTAAGGCCAAGGCGCTGTTGCCTGGGTGCTACCTCAAGTGGGCCAAAGAAACCTTCGGCTTTGGCAAGCAGTGGTGCTCGAACCTGACCTTTCTTGCTGCTTCCTGGAACGACTACCAGCAGGCCAAGGCATGGGCCGAGGATCGAGGTCAGTTGCTCATAGGAAAGGCGCACAGCGTCGATGGCGCAGTTGCACTGATCAAGGGGTGGAAGAAAGCTTCCGATCCGTCTTCTGAAAAAGCAACAACACCCCAGAGGCCAAAATTTTCCGAAGTGAAGGCCGATCTGGAGGCAGCGTGTGCCGAGTTGGATGCGGCTCGCGTGCAGATCCAGGAAAGGGATGCCAAATTGGTTGAAGCCTTTGCAAGGATCAGTGAACTGGAAACTCAACTGGCGGCATCGGGCAGCGGCCAAAATGCCTACGCTTCAGAACAAACAGGTACAGTAGACTGGACTTCGCCGAGCCAAGACGTTCCATCCGAAGATGTGGCAGTGGATGCCGTGCATATGGCTCCCACTAACGAAGAAGGACGACTGGCCGTCACAATCCACTTAGAGCGATCAGAGCATGAAGCCCTGATAGAGGATGCAACCGCCAACGACACTTCATTGGAAGTATTGTTACTGGCAAAGATTCTTGGCGATACGTCTGATCAAGGCGTAGGACCATGGCCACGCGAGGCGACGGAGCTTGAAAAGCTGCTTCAACGGAAAGGTGTGGGTTACGTCATCGAGGAACGGATTCGCACCATTGGTCAAGAAGATACGTTCGGCCCTGATGAAGGAACCGTGATCCGAACTTATCCAAACTGCGGCGCGTTTCTGCGCCCTCAGTGAACTGTGTGGGGGCCCACCTGGGTACCGCCGCCGTTATAGGAGGATCTTCGCTTCAGTTCGACATTCCCGAAAATCGTTCGAAAACGCTCGCGACGAACTCTCTGGGTGTGGGGGATCGTATAGATGTACAGTCGGGATAAGCGGGAGGCGGGTGCCAGAATGCTCCGGTGCCAAAAGGGCCGGGGCAGGGACCTCAAGACCGTTCCAGACTGGTCGCACCAGAGGCGACTAATCAGGTTTCATTAGATCAAAATCGCTGACATGACCCGTAACTGACACTCAGGCTGTCCGGCTGCTTATAGCGCGACGATCTGGATTGAGAGCGCGGCGATCAGGATCGGGCGATTGGCTGTCGCGGCGGAATGATGATTGTCGCCCCGCGACAGAGATGCAAGCGCTTTCTTGATTGTCGCTGCGAGCGTCA
>NZ_JAMXFI010000063.1:0-45871 GCF_025460875.1 Microvirga yunnanensis | reverse complement strand
AGGCGGGTGTTCTGCGACTCGACGATGGCCGAGAGGTTCAGCGTCCCGGCGCACATGAGCACCGTCACGATCACGAACCCGATCGACACCTCGTAGGAGACCATCTGGGCCGCGGAGCGCAGCGCTCCGAGGAATGGATACTTCGAGTTCGAAGCCCAGCCGCCCATGATGACGCCGTAGACGCCGAGCGACGAGATCGCGAAGATGTAGAGAATGCCCACGTTGATGTCGGCGATGGCCCAGCCCGCATTGAGCGGGATCACCGCCCATGCGGCCAGCGAGAGCGTGCACATCACCAGGGGGGCGAGCAGGAACATGCCCTTGTTGGCCGGCGCCGGGATCACCGGCTCCTTCAGGACGAACTTGAGCAGATCGGCGAAGGACTGGAGCAGGCCCCAGGGCCCGACCACGTTCGGGCCGCGGCGGAGCTGGACGGCCGCCCAGACCTTGCGGTCGGCATAGAGCGCATAGGCGATGAAGATGAGCAGAGCCACCAGCATGAGCAGGCTCTTGCCCAGCATGATCGCGACTGCGAGGAGGATGTCACCAAGGTCCATGATCGTTCCTCTTACTCAGCCGCCTCGAGCTTCAGCTCACGGGCGAGCGCCGAGCACTCGGCCATGACGCCGGACGCGCGGGCAATCGGGTTCGTCAGATAGAAGTCCTTCACGGGGCTCACGAACGGCTCGCGCCCGAGCGTTCCGCCGAGCCCGGCAAGGGCCTGAACGGCGGCAAATCCGTCCGCCCGCTGGACCGTGTCGACGGCCGCGAAGTGCGGGTAATGGGCATAGAGCTTCGCCCGGAGAGCATTGAGCGAGTCGAAGGGCAGACGATGACCCAGCACATCGGAGAGCGCACGAAGGATGGCCCAGTCCTCACGCGCCTCGCCGGGCGCGAAAGCGGCCCGGTTGGCGAGCTGCACCCGGCCCTCCGTGTTCACGTAGGTACCGGACTTCTCCGTATAGGTGGCTCCCGGCAGGATCACGTCTGCCCGGTGGGCGCCGCGGTCGCCGTGGGTGCCCTGGTAGATCACGAAGGCTCCGGGAGCGATATCGATCTCGTCCGCACCGAGATTGAACAGCACATCCACTTCGCCCTGCGCCATGGTCTGAGCGTTCAGACCCCACTCTCCGGGGACCATTCCGAGGTCGAGAGCGCCCACGCGGGAGGCAGCGGTGTGCAGGACCGAGAAGCCGCTCCAGCCGTCCTTGACGGCCCCGACGTCGCGGGCGAGCTGCGCGGCCGCCGAGAGAACGGCCAGGCCGTCGGGACGGGACAGAGCACCCTGCCCCACGATGACCAGCGGACGCTCCGCCGCACGAAGCTTCTCGATGAAGCTGTGGCGACCTCCGGCCAGATCGGCCAGAGTCTCGGGTCCGGCGCCGAGATACTCGTAGGGATAGGTCAGGTCGGCATGCTCGCCGATCATGGCGATCGGCGGCGGAGCCATGCGCCAGCGCTTGCGGATCCGCACGTTGACGAGAGAGGCCTCGATCCGGGGGTTCGATCCCACGATCAGGATCGCGTCCGCATCCTCGATGCCCGCGATGGTGCTGTTGAAGAGGTAGGAACCACGGCCGTAGACCGGCGTCAGGACCGATCCGTCCTGACGGGCGTCGATGTTGGTGACCCCGAGGCTCTGCATGAGGAGCTTCAGGGCATACATCTCCTCGACGGCCGCAAGATCACCCACGATCGCCCCGACGCGCTTAGGGTCGGCGCCTTTCACCCGGCTGGCGATCGTCGCGAAGGCTTCCTGCCATGAGGCGGGACGCAGCCGGCCGTTCTCGCGAACGAAGGGCCGATCCAGGCGCTGCAGGCGCAGACCGTCGACGATCTGGCGGGTCTTGTCCGTGATCCACTCCTCGTTCACCGCCTCGTTCACGCGCGGCAGGATGCGCATGACCTCGCGGCCGCGGGAATCGACGCGGATCGAGGAGCCGACCGCGTCCATCACGTCGACGGAGTCGGTCTTGGTGAGCTCCCACGGCCGATAGTGGAAGGCCTCCGGCTTGTGGGTGAGAGCGCCGACCGGGCAAAGGTCCGCCACATTGGCCTGGAGCTCGGAGCCGAGGGCCCGCTCGAGATAGCTCGTGATCTCCATGTCCTCGCCGCGCCAGAGGGCGCCGAGATCCGGCACGCCCGCCACCTCGGCCGAGAAGCGCACGCAGCGCGTGCAGTGGATGCAGCGGTTCATGGAGGTGCGCACCAGCGGACCGAGGTACTTGTCGGTCACCGCACGCTTGTTCTCGTGGTACCGGCTGGTGTCGACGCCGTAGGCCATGGCCTGATCTTGCAGGTCGCACTGGCCGCCCTGGTCGCAGATCGGGCAATCGAGCGGGTGGTTGATGAGGAGGAACTCCATCACCCCTTCCCGGGCCTTCTTCACCGTC
Organism: Microvirga yunnanensis; assembly: GCF_025460875.1. Taxonomy (NCBI): domain Bacteria; kingdom Pseudomonadati; phylum Pseudomonadota; class Alphaproteobacteria; order Hyphomicrobiales; family Methylobacteriaceae; genus Microvirga; species Microvirga yunnanensis. The sequence continues at coordinate 43,478 of NZ_JAMXFI010000063.1, read as the reverse complement.
GCGGACTTGGTGGAGATTTCCGGCGGCTCGCCGTTCGGCCCCGGGCGGCAGTCGCGCACACCCCAGGCGCAGGACGCGACCGGCTTCGGCGCGCCCTTCACCTCGACGAGGCACATGCGGCAGTTGCCGGCGATCGAAAGCCGCTCGTGGTAGCAGAAGCGCGGAATTTCCGCTCCGGCCGCCTCGGCCGCCTGGAGCAGGGTGTATTCCGCGGGAACGTCGACCTCGACGCCATCAACGATGATTTTCGCCATCTTCAATCTCACTCCGCCGCGATCAGGACGGATTCGGAATGCGGGTTTGCCGCGTAATCGTCGATCCGCTTCTCGATCTCGTGACGGAAGTGGCGGATCAGACCCTGAACCGGCCAAGCCGCCGCGTCGCCGAGGGCGCAGATGGTGTGACCTTCGATCTGGGTCGAGACTTCGAGCAGCATGTCGATCTCGCGCTTCTGGGCGCGGCCTTCGGCCATGCGGGTGAGCACGCGCCACATCCAGCCCGTGCCCTCACGGCACGGCGTGCACTGGCCGCAGCTCTCGTGCTTGTAGAAGTAGGAGATGCGGGCGATGGCGCGGACGATGTCGGTGGACTTGTCCATCACGATCACGGCGGCCGTGCCGAGACCGGACTTCAGATTCCGAAGCGTATCGAAATCCATGTAGGCGTCGGCGATCTGATCGGCCGGGACGATCGGCACGGACGAGCCGCCCGGAATCACCCCGAGCAGGTTGTCCCAGCCGCCGCGGATGCCGCCGCAATGGCGGTCGATCAGCTCGCGGAAGGTGAGGCCCATGGCCTCTTCCACGTTGCAGGGCTTGTTCACGTGGCCGGACACGCAGAACAGCTTGGTGCCGACGTTGTTCGGGCGGCCGATGCTGGAGAACCAGGAGGCGCCGCGACGCAGGATCGTGCCCGCGACGGCGATCGACTCCACGTTGTTGACCGTGGTCGGGCAGCCATAGAGGCCCATATTGGCCGGGAACGGCGGCTTCAGGCGCGGCATGCCCTTCTTGCCTTCCATGCTCTCGATGAGCGCCGTCTCCTCGCCGCAGATATAGGCGCCTGCGCCGTGGTGGACGTAGAGGTCGAAGGGATAGCCGTGGATGTTGTCCTTGCCGATGAGCTTGGCCTCGTAGGCCTCGTCCACCGCCCGCTGGAGGGCATGGCGCTCCGCCACGTACTCGCCGCGGATATAGATGTAGGCCGCGTGAGCTCCCATGGCGAAGGACGCGATGAGGCAGCCCTCCACGAGGAGATGCGGATCGTTCCGCATGATCTCCCGGTCCTTACAGGTCCCCGGCTCGGACTCGTCGGCGTTCACGACCAGGTAGTGCGGACGGCCGTCCGACTGCTTGGGCATGAAGGACCATTTCAGGCCCGTGGGGAAGCCGGCGCCGCCGCGGCCGCGCAGCCCCGACGCCTTCATCTCGTTGATGATCCAGTCGCGGCCCTGCTCGAGCAGGAACTTCGTTCCGTCCCAGGCGCCGCGCATCTTCGCGGCCTGGAGATCCGGCGAGTGGAACCCGTAGAGGTTGGTGAAGATACGATCTTTGTCCTGAAGCATTCCCGATCACTCCATCAGGACGACTTGTTGTCTTTGTCGACGACCACGCCCGGCTTGCTTTCGCTGCCGTCGCGGCGGCTCTCGGCTTGGGCCGGCGGCGTACCGGCGACCGGGGTCGTCGGGCTGCTCGGCACGGCTTCGCCTTCCTTCTTGGGCGACGCCACATACGACTTTCCGCTCTGCGGGGCGGGCCTCGGCTCGGCTTCGGTGTGCGACCGGCCCTTGGTGGCCGTCGATGGATCGGCGGCTTCCTTCTGATCGGTCGGGTTGATCGGCGTCTCGCCTTCCTTCGCGCGCTTGGCCGGGGTGTCGGCCGCATCGCTCTCGATCGGGCGACCGGCGGTCGGCTTGGCGGCCTTCACGTCCTGCGGAATGGACGCCATGGCGGCGGCGGGCTCCGCGGTCTCGGCGGCCTTGGCCTGCTCCTCGAAACGCTTGCGCCAGGCGCCGATCACGGAACCGTCGTACAGGGCCGGATCCTGGAGGGTGTTCACGGCCTCGAACGGCTCGGACCGGTTGCGTCCGATCTGGGAACCGACCTTCACCGGGCGGCCTGCCGCGAGATCGTCGAGAAGCTTCTCGAAGTTCTCGGTCGTCAGATCCTCGTAATAATCGTCGTTGATCTGAACCATCGGGGCGTTGGAGCAGGCTCCCAGGCATTCCACCTCGAGCCAGGAGAAATGGCCGTCCGCCGTCACATGATTCTGGTCGCCGACGCGGCGCTCCAGCACCTTGCGGATGTCGCCGGCGCCCCGGAGCACGCAGGGCGTGGTGCCGCAGAACTGGATGAAATATTTCCCGACCGGCTCGAGGTTGAACATCGTGTAGAAGGTCGCCACCTCCATCACGCGGATCACCGGCATGTCCAGCTTCGCCGCGACGGCCTCGATGGCCTTGCGGGGCAGCCAGCCGCCCGCCTGCTCCTGAGCCTTGCCCAGAAGGGCGATCACGGCCGAGGCCTGCCGGCCAGGCGGATACTTGGCGATTTCCCTGTCGGCGAAAGCCTCGGTCTCGGTGGAGAGAACGAAGCTCTCGGGCTGCATGTCTTCAGGCGCGAGCTTGCGAACGGCCATACACTCTTCTCCTCATCGCCATGGCCGGGCATGAAGCCCGGCCATGGACGACTTGAACCATTTCAGCACGCTTGTCGAAGCGTGGCCCCTGCCCCGACCTCGGGGCGGGTATTCCTCAGCGGTCGACCTCGCCGAACACGATGTCGATCGAACCCAGAACGCCCGCGACGTCCGCGAGCATGTGACCCCGGCACATGAAATCCATGCCCTGAAGGTGCGCGAAGCCCGGGGCGCGGATCTTGCAGCGGTAGGGCTTGTTGGTGCCGTCCGAGACGAGGTAGACGCCGAACTCGCCCTTCGGTGCCTCGACGGCGGTATAGACCTCGCCCGCGGGCACGTGGAAGCCTTCCGTGTAGAGCTTGAAGTGATGGATCAGCGCTTCCATGGAGCGCTTCATGTCCTTGCGCGACGGGGGGGCGACCTTGCCGTCGAGGGTCGTCACCGGGCCCTGCCCGTCCGGCGCCCGCAGCTTGTCCAGGCACTGGCGCATGATGCGGACGCTCTGGCGCATCTCCTCCATGCGGATGACCTGACGGTCGTAGTTGTCGCCGTTCATGCCCACGGGGATGTCGAATTCCATCTCCTCGTAGAGCGAGTATGGCTGCGACTTGCGCAGATCCCAGGCGACGCCGCAACTGCGGACGATGGGTCCCGAGAAGCCCCATTTCCAGCAATCGTCCAGCGTGAGCACGCCGATGTCCACGTTGCGCTGCTTGAAGATGCGGTTGCCGATGACGAGAGTGTCGAGATCGTCGAGAACCCGCAGGAACGGGTCGCAGAAGGCCTCGATATCGTCGATCAGCTCCGGCTGGATATCCATGTTCACGCCGCCGGGACGGAAGTAGTTGGCATGCATGCGCGAGCCGGAAATCCGCTCATAGAAGATCATGAGCTTCTCGCGCTCCTCAAAGCCCCAGAGGGGCGGCGTGAGCGCGCCGACGTCCATGGCCTGCGTGGTCACGTTGAGAAGGTGTGAGAGAAGGCGTCCGATCTCGGAATAGAGGACGCGGATCAACTCGGCACGGCGCGGGATCTCGATGCCGAGGAGCTTCTCGACCGCCATGCAATAGGCGTGCTCCTGGTTCAGAGGCGCGACATAGTCGAGGCGATCGAAATAGGGATTCGCCTGAACGTAGGTCTTGTACTCGATGAGCTTCTCGGTGCCGCGATGCAGCAGCCCGATATGGGGATCGACGCGTTCGACCACCTCGCCGTCGAGTTCCAGAACGAGGCGCAGAACGCCGTGCGCCGCAGGGTGCTGCGGGCCGAAGTTGATCGTGAAGTTGCGGATATTATGCTCGCCCATGGGTCGCCTCTCCGCTCCTTAGGCCTTGGCCTTCTCGTCGCCCGGCAGCACGTAGTCCGTGCCTTCCCAGGGCGAGAGAAAGTCGAAGTTGCGAAACTCCTGATTGAGCTTCACCGGCTCGTAGACCACGCGCCCCTGACCATCGTCGTAGCGCACCTCGACATAGCCGGTCATCGGGAAGTCCTTGCGCAGCGGATGCCCCTCGAAGCCGTAATCGGTGAGGATCCGGCGCAGGTCCGGGTGGCCGGAGAACAGGATGCCGTAGAGGTCGTAGGTCTCGCGCTCGAACCAGTTCGCCGCCGGCCAGAGGCCGACCAGGGACGGCACAGGCGTCACCTCGTCGGTTTCCACCTTCACGCGGATGCGCCGGTTATGGTGGGGGGCAAGGAAGTGATAAACCACGTCGAAGCGGTTTTCCCGGGCCGGGTAATCGGCCCCGCAGATGTCGATGAAGCAAACGAAACGGCACTGAGGATCATCGCGGAGGAACGTCGCCACACGGACGATGTCCTCCCGGCGGGCCACGATCGTCAGCTCGTCGAAGGCAATGGCCCGGTTCTCCACCGCCTCGCCCAGGGACGAGGCGATGTGATCGCTCAGGGATTGGAGATCAGCACTCATGCAATGACCTTTGCTCAGCGCTCGATGGTGCCGGTTCGGCGAATCTTCTTCTGCAGGAGCAGCACGCCATACAGGAGTGCCTCGGCCGTCGGCGGGCAGCCCGGGACATAGATGTCGACCGGCACGATGCGGTCGCAGCCACGAACCACGGAATAGGAATAATGGTAATAGCCGCCGCCATTGGCGCAGGAGCCCATGGAGATGACGTAGCGCGGCTCCGGCATCTGGTCGTAGACCTTGCGGAGGGCGGGAGCCATCTTGTTCGTGAGGGTGCCGGCCACGATCATCACGTCCGACTGGCGCGGCGAGGCGCGCGGAGCGAAGCCGAACCTCTCGGCATCATACCGCGGCATGGACATCTGCATCATCTCGACGGCGCAGCAGGCCAGGCCGAAGGTCATCCACATGAGCGAGCCCGTGCGCGCCCAGGTGATGAGGTCCTCGGTCGAGGTGACGAGGAAACCCTTGTCGGACAATTCCTCGTTGATCGAAACGAAATAAGGATCCGTCGAACCGACCGGCTTGCCCGTATTCGGGTCGATGACGCCACGCGGCGCGGGAGCGACCAGGGTCGACTGGGTCTCGGAGATCAATCCCATTCCAGGGCCCCCTTCTTCCACTCGTAGATGAATCCGACCGTCAGGACGCCAAGGAAGATCATCATGGAGATGAATCCGAACCAGCCCAGGTTCCCGAAGGTAATGGCCCAGGGGAACAGGAACGCCACCTCAAGGTCGAAAATGATGAAAAGGATAGCCACGAGATAGAACCGCACGTCGAACTTCATGCGGGCATCGTCGAAGGCGTTGAAACCGCATTCGTAGGCGGACAGCTTCTCGGTATCCGGGCGGCTGTAGGCGACGATGAAGGGCGCCACGAGCAGCGCGACCCCGATCAGGAGCGACACGCCGATGAAGATGACAAGAGGCAGGTAGTCGGCGAGGAGATTCGTCATGCGACACCTAGAACGAACTGAGCTCGGCCCGCGGCCGGCAATCTGAAACGCATTTAGGCCCCAGAAAGGCCCGACAAAAGCCCCTGCGACAACACGCTGATTGCGCGGTTGGCTTAGCTGAGTTCCCTTTCGCTGACAAGTGTTTGCACTGCCGCAAAAAGAACCATTCCAAACTACGACGTGGCCCGTTCGGCCGCTCTCGCGGCCTTTTCGTTGGCTGCGGCCTCCGCCTGGCCGGCTGCGGCCTCCGCCCTGGCCTTGGCTTCGCACTTCGCGCGAATCTCGTCGAGCTCCTCCTGGGTCAGGTGTTCGATACCGATGAACACGTTCTGAGCCGCGCTGGCCCGGATCAGCTCGTCAAGCTTGGCCTGGATGGCCGCGCCGTCGCGATTCTGGGTGTTCTGGATCAGGAACACCATCAGGAAGGTCACGATGGTCGTCCCGGTGTTCACGATCAGCTGCCAAGTATCGGAGAACCCGAACAGCGGCCCGCTGAGCGCCCAGACCACGATAACGACAAGGCATATCCCGAAGGTTATGGGCCGTCCCGCCACCTGGGCCACCCAGTTGGAGAAACTCGTGAACCATCTGGACGTCACCATACGCAACCCCTCGCCTGCCTTTCGATAACGCCCAGCTTCGCCAAACGTCTCACAGCCGTGGGGGAGAATGCGCCGGAAGGGGAAAAGTGCCGCTTCCCTGGCGGCTGCGCGCCATCGCACGGCGTCGAAGCAGCCCAGACGCGCTGGACCCAGCCCTTAGAAGCTGGCGATTTCGAGAGGAAAGTGGCGCGGGCGACGGGGCTCGAACCCGCGACCTCCGGCGTGACAGGCCGGCACTCTAACCGACTGAGCTACGCCCGCGCATTGGACCGCCGAAGCGGTGTGCGTGCGGTTTAAGGGCGCCCCCGACCCCTGTCAAGGGACGAATGCACTCATTTCCGCATGCCTGCCGGAAACCGGTTCCCTTTGAGAGCCGGGACATCCGGGGGTGGCAGAATGGCCAAGGGGAGGCCGCTCTCCATGCGAGGTCACTCCCAGGACGGGGTCACTCTCCGGCCGGCGCTTCGCTCGGGCCCTTCAGAGAGGCGAGCACCCGGTCACATTCATAAAGCTCGTCGAGGGCTGCCCGCAATTCGCCCAGAGCCTCGGACGTCAGCCCCTGACGGGGAGGCATGAAGGCCTCCTCTTCTTCCTCGTCGGATCGGCCGCCGTCCGGGGCCTCACCAACCCCTGAATCCTGAGCCGGTTCCGTCTGGAGAGCCGGAACGCTCTGTTCCCCACGGCCGACACCCTGGACGAAGCGTATCCCTTCTTCCTTCAGGATCCGCTGAACTCCCTTGATCGTATAGCCCTCTCCGTAGAGGAGCTGGCGGATGCCCTTGAGCAGATCGACGTCGTCCGGCCGATAATAGCGGCGCCCGCCGCCACGCTTGAGAGGCTTGATGTGGTTGAACCGGGTTTCCCAAAAGCGCAGCACATGCTGAGGCACGTCGAGGTCCTCGGCGACCTCGCTGATGGTGCGGAATGCGTCGGGGCTCTTGTCCATGACGCCGCTCGTCATAGCCGGATCAATCCTCGCCTTCGAAGGTCTCACCGTTGATATGAGCCTTCAAGACGTTCGATGGCTTGAAGACCATCACGCGACGGGGATCGATCGGGACTTCGACGCCGGTCTTTGGATTGCGCCCGACGCGCTCGCCCTTGCTTCGCACGATGAAGGAGCCGAACGAAGAGAGCTTCACCGTCTCGCCGGCGGCCAGGCTGTCGCAGATTTCCGCCAGCACCCGCTCCACCAGTTCAGCCGATTCTGTCCGCGAGAGTCCGACCTTCTGATAGACGGCCTCGCTCAGATCCGCTCTCGTTATCGTTTTGCCAGCCATTGAGCTCCCCAGCGCGAATGAGTTCGTTGGTCTTGTCGTCCCGGACGACGCTATGCAGATGGCTCCCTACGGTCAACCGCCAAGGTCCAAAATACCGCATACCACCGGAGTGGGTGCTCGTCCGAGCTACCAGCGGATCAAGGCGCTTCCCCAGGTAAACCCGCCACCGATCGCTTCGATCATCACGAGGTCTCCGTCCTTGATGCGCCCGTCCTTTCTGGCTGCATCCAGGGCCAGGGGAATCGAAGCCGCCGACGTGTTGCCGTGCCTGTTCACGGTGATGACAACCTTCTCCGGGGCGATCCCGAGCTTGTCCGCACTGGCCGTGATGATGCGCTTGTTGGCCTGGTGGGGAACGAACCACTTGAGTTCCTCGGCGCTCGTCCCCGTCGCCTTGAAGGCATCCTGCACCACGTCCGCCACCATCCCGACCGCGAACTTGAAGACCTCTCGTCCTTCCATCTTCAGCACGCCGGTGGTTTTCGTCGACCCCGGCCCGCCATCCACGTAGAGCTTGTCCCGGTAGCGTCCGTCGGAACGGAGGTGAGACGTCAGCACGCCGCGATCGGCGGATGTGCCCTCCCCCTCCTGGGCCTCGAGGACGATCGCCCCGGCCCCGTCGCCGAACAGCACGCAGGTCGTGCGGTCGTTCCAGTCGAGGATGCGCGAGAATGTCTCGGCGCCGACCACGAGGGCACGCCTGTGCGAGCCGGACTGAAGGAACTTGTCCGCCGTTGCGACGGCATAGACGAACCCCGTGCAAACCGCCTGGAGATCGAAGGCCGCTCCATGGGTCATGCCGATTCCCGTCTGGATCATCGTGGCGGTCGACGGAAAGGTATAGTCCGGGGTCGAGGTGGCGCAGATGATGAGGTCGATGTCGTCGGCCGTGAGCCCCGCATCGGCCAGGGCCGCCTCCGCGGCCTTGATCCCCAGGACGGACGTGGTCTCGTCATCGTCGGCGATGTGGCGCTCCTCGATGCCTGTCCTCTGCACGATCCATTCGTGCGAGGTTTCCACCAGCTTCTCGAGGTCCTGGTTTGTCAGCTTGCGCCTCGGCAGATAGGAGCCGACGCCGCGTACGACGGAACGGGTGCGTGTCAAGATGCGCCTTCCTCAGGCCGGTTGGCCAACCGGATCATGGTCCAACATGCTCCGGATCGTGTTCATCAGTTCAAAATGCGCCATGTCGTAGGCCACGTCGATGGCGCTGGCGAAGCCGAGATCGTCCGTCCCGCCATGGCTCTTGACGACGACCCCTTCCAGACCAAGGAAGACGCCGCCATTGACCTTGCGCGGGTCCATCTTGTCCCGAAGAGCGTTAAAGGCTTGTTTCGCAAACAGATAGCCGATCTTCGCCATCAGGGTCCTGCTCATGGCCGAGCGCAGGTACTGGGCGATCTGCTTGGCCGTTCCTTCGGCGGTTTTCAAGGCTATGTTGCCCGTGAACCCCTCGGTCACGACCACGTCGACCGTCCCCTTGCCGAGATCGTCGCCTTCGACGAAGCCCCGGTAATCCAGGTGCGGAGGGTTCGATTCCTTCAGGATCCGGCTGGCCTCCTTCACGGCCTCTATCCCCTTGATCTCTTCCGTGCCCACGTTGAGCAGCCCCACGGTCGGGCGATCGAGGTCGAACACGATGCGCGCCATGGCGGCGCCCATGATGGCCATGTCGACCAGATGCCCGGCATCCGCCCCGATGGTGGCACCGACGTCGAGCACGATGCTCTCGCCCCGCATCGTCGGCCACATGCAGGCGATCGCCGGGCGCTCGATATGGGCCATGGTCTTGAGGCAGACCTTGGCGGTCGCCATCAGGGCCCCGGTGTTGCCCGCCGAGACCGCCGCATCCGCCTCCCCGTCCCGGACGGCCTGGACGGCGCGCCACATGGACGACTTGCCTCGTCCCATCCGGATGGCCTGGCTGGGCTTCTCGTCCATCGCGATCGCGATGTCCGTATGGCGAAGCTCGGTGGCGTCCTTCAGCCTGGGATGAGCATTCAGGAGGGGCGCAACAACGGTCTCATTGCCGAACATCAGGAAGCGAAGATCCGGATGGCGCTCCAAGGCCAAGGCTGCGCCCGGGATCACGACCGAGGGCCCGTGGTCGCCCCCCATCGCGTCAAGCGAAATACGCACCGGCTTCGGCATGAACGATTGTTCTTTCTTGATAAGTCATTCAACAGGGGGCGGAAAATAGCGGTTTGCAGCCTCATCGCAACTGAATTCTGGAGTGGCGATGTCAGCCCGACCTTTGCCCTGGCCGCCGCGGCGGCCCAACCCTACTCCGGTTCCTTCAGCTTGTTCAGGGCGGCGAACGGCGAATCCTTCTCGTCCGCGGGATCCCGGTAGCTGAAGTCGACGCCGGGCTTGCGGGGATAGGGATCCAACCCGAGGGCCAGGAACTCGGCGGTCAGTGCGCCCAGATCGATCTGGCCGTTCACGATCTCGTCCGGCGGCTCGTATTCGTTGATGTCGGTCGGAGGCTCCGCGGGCATTCCCGACGACTCGGCGAAATCCACCTCGACCTCCTCCTCGATCATCGAATCGAAAGGGTCGAGGGTCATGACGCAGACCTGCGTGATCGAGGCCCGCACCACGCCCGTCACATGGATCCCCTTGGCCGACGCCTGGAGATGGTAGTCTCCCGAAAGGGCCTGGATCCCCGGCAGGCCGAAATCCCGGGCCAGGGCGGCGCATTCCTCAGCGGTCGCCTCCACATGCACGTCCTGCCCCCGGGGCGGGATCTTCATGACGTCGATGAGCCGCGACAGAGGCCCCACGGTCTCGGGTGTCATCAGGTTGCCTCCTTAAGCAAAGGTCTCGGGCTCCGGAAAGACAGGACCCGTCTCGAGAAGCGTGTCCAGAGCCAGCGCCCTCAATCCCTGGTCGGCTGCAAGGGCATAACGCGCCAGGGGGGTGGCCGGTGCCTCGCTGCCGTATGCGTTGCGGCCGAGAGCAAGGGCCAGGCCGGCGTCGTCGGCGGCATTGAGGGGGGCGTCATAGGCATGGGCGCGGCCATAGAAGGACTCCGCGACCTTCTTCATCCGCTTCGGCACGACCGTGTCGCCGACGCCCATTTCCCGCAGCGAGGCATCCATGTCGCGGAAGAAGGCGTCCGTCAGGTCCTTGGCGACCTCGTCGGCCGGGGGCGGAAGTTCGCGCAGGGCGCGCAGGACGAGCACCATATGCAAGGACAGGGCCTCGAACCGTCCCTCGAGGGTATCCGGGACGCCAAGTGCCGCATAAAGCCCCGGGCTGCGCGATCCTGTCGCGATTCTCTTGTAGAGGGTCGCGATCATGGTGCGCCGGGGATCTTTGCGGAAGAGACTGAAGATCACGGCTCTGCCCTTCCAAGCTTGTCAAAATCGGTGCCTCGGGTTACGCCATCACCATCCGTAGGCGCAAGTTCCTCCGCGCCGCATTTCTGGAAGAACCGTACGATGCGTCGATATCATACTCTTTTGGTACGCTTGGCTACTGCAACCGTACTCGCTTCGTCCTTGGCCGCCTGCACGGTGGGCGAAGAATTCCAGCGCGGCTATGTCGTGGATGAGCGTGCCATCGCGTCGGTGAAGAAGGGAATGAGCGCCGATCAGGTCCTTCAGACCCTCGGTACGCCCTCGACCGTGTCCACGGTGGGCAATCGCAACTGGTACTATATCAGCCAGAAATCGCGGCGCACCCTGCAGTTCATGGGCGAGCAGGTGGTCGATCAGCAGGTCACGGCCGTTTATTTCGACCAGGGTCTGCGCGTCGAGCGTGTCGCCCTCTACGGCCTGCAGGATGGCAGGGTCTTCGATTTCATCAGCCGCACGACCCCGGCGGGCGGCGAAGAATCCAACTTCCTCGGTCAGATCTTCAAGGGCGTGGGCAACTTCAACCCATTCAGCTGATCCCACGCTTGCACGCGAGATTCAGGATGGCCGGGCTTCGTCCCGGCCATTGTCTTTCAGGGGGCCAGCGCATCGCTCGAGGCCCGCGCCACTCCCGGACAGGTTGAACGCTCTCACGTCATGGCCGGCCTTGTGCCGGCCATCCCGATACGGAAGAGCGCGGCGCTCCAATCAATCGGGATCACCGGGACAAGGCCGGTGATGACGTGGCGGGTGGTGTGAGCGGGTGATGACACCCTCCGGCGTCACGGGCCACCCTCCGCCCGTCACGGACCATCCTCCGCCCTTCCCGCTACCCTCTCACGTCATGGCCGGCCTTGTGCCGGCCATCCCGATCCGAGAGGCGCCGCGATTCAGACAAGCGGGATCACCGGGACAAGCCCGGTGATGACGTGGAGGGTGGTGTGACCCGGAGATGACGAAGGGGTGACCATCCGGCCGAGCCAAACCCGGGTCCACTGTTCATGTCGGATGCTTCAAGAGAAAAGCCGCGGCGCAGGCCGCGGCTTTCCGAGATCCCGACTTGCCGCCCTCAGGAATGCGCGAGGATCGCGAGGAGCAGCAGGGCGATGATGTTGGTGATCTTGATCGCCGGGTTGACGGCGGGTCCCGCCGTGTCCTTGTAGGGATCGCCGACGGTGTCACCCGTCACGGAAGCCTTGTGGGCCTCCGATCCCTTGTGATGCGTCGTGCCCGAGGCATCCGTGAAGCCGTCCTCGAACGACTTCTTGGCGTTGTCCCAGGCGCCGCCGCCCGACGTCATCGAGATGGCGACGAACAGGCCCGTCACGATGACGCCGAGGAGCATGGCGCCGACGGCCGAGAACGCCTCTGACTTGCCCGCCACCCAGTAGACCACGAAGTAGGTCACGATGGGCGCCAGCACCGGCAGGAGCGACGGAACGATCATTTCCTTGATGGCGGCGCGGGTCAGCATGTCGACGGCGCGGCCGTAATCCGGGCGGTCGGTCCCGGCCATGATCCCCGGCCGCTCGCGGAACTGGCGGCGCACCTCTTCCACCACGGCCCCTGCCGCCCGGCCGACCGCCGTCATGGCGATGCCGCCGAAGAGGAACGGGATGAGACCGCCGAACAGGAGACCGACCACCACGTAGGGGTTCGTCAGGGAAAAGTTCGGCGCCACGCCCTGGAAGTACGGATACTGCGCGGCGTTCTGGGTGAAGTAGTTCAGATCGGAGGTATAGGCGGCGAACAGCACCAGGGCGCCGAGGCCGGCAGACCCGATGGCATAGCCCTTCGTCACGGCCTTGGTGGTATTGCCGACCGCATCGAGAGCGTCCGTGGACTTGCGGACCTCCTTCGGAAGGCCGGCCATCTCGGCGATGCCGCCAGCGTTGTCCGTCACCGGGCCGAAGGCGTCGAGGGCGACGATCATTCCGGCCAGGGCCAGCATGGCCGTGACCGCGATGGCGATGCCGAAGAGGCCCGCGAGCTTGAAGGCCACGATGATGCCCGCAATGATCACGATCGTCGGCAGGGCCGTCGCTTCCAGGGATACCGCGAGGCCCTGGATCACGTTCGTGCCGTGGCCGGTCACCGACGACTGTGCAATCGACCGCACGGGACGGAAGCCGACACCCGTGTAGTACTCGGTGATCACCACGATGAGCGCCGTCACGGCGAGACCGATGATCGCGCACCAGAACAGGGCCTGGCCGGTGAAGTTGGCCCCGGCAATCGGGCCGAAACCGATCATCTGCCAGGTCACGACGGCGATCGCCGCGGCCGACAGGATGCCGGTCGCGATCAGCCCCTTGTAGAGGGCCCCCATGATCGACTCGTTCTGGCCGAGCTTCACGAAGAAGGTGCCGATGATCGAGGTGACGATGCAGGCCGCCCCGATGGCCAGCGGGTACATGAGCATGGTGTCGAGGGCCGGCTGGCCGGCGAAGAAGATCGCCGCCAGAACCATGGTGGCGACTACGGTGACCGCATAGGTCTCGAACAGGTCGGCCGCCATGCCGGCGCAGTCGCCGACGTTGTCGCCCACGTTGTCCGCGATGGTCGCCGGGTTGCGCGGATCGTCCTCCGGAATGCCGGCCTCGACCTTGCCCACGAGATCGCCGCCCACGTCGGCGCCCTTGGTGAAGATGCCGCCGCCGAGACGGGCGAAGATGGAGATCAGCGAAGCCCCGAACCCGAGCGCCACGAGGCTGTCGATGACAACCCGGTCCGAGGGATTCAGGCCCGATACCCGGGTGAGATAGCCGTAGTAGAGCGCCACGCCCAGGAGCGCGAGGCCGGCCACCAGCATGCCGGTGACGGCGCCGGCCTTGAAGGCGACGTCGAGGCCGCCGCCCAGGGACTGCGTGGCCGCCTGGGCCGTCCGGACGTTGGACCTCACCGATACGTTCATGCCGATGAAGCCCGCGGCTCCCGACAGAATGGCCCCGATGGCGAAGCCGATGGCAACCCGGATACCGAGGAAATAGGCAATGATGACGAACAGGACGACGCCGACGATCGCAATCGTGAAATACTGCCTGCGGAGATAGGCTTTTGCGCCTTCGGCAATCGCCCCGGCGATTTCCTGCATGCGTTGAGAACCGGCGTCCCGCTTCATCACGTCGCTAATGGCCCAGAAGCCATAGGCAATCGAGAGAAGGCCGCCCAAGATAATGAGGGTGAGTGCCATCATGCCATCCTTGTTATGGGAAAGCAGAAAGCCGCTCATCAAGGCCCGTTTCTTGGCCTTGACCGGCCCCTACCCCCAGCGAACGTCATATTTGGTGACAAAAAACCAGGCTGTCCGCAACAATCCTACGGGCGCAACTCACAGGAAGGCCTTTATACTTTAAGCGGGTGCGATCGCCTTCGTCCTCTGCTGCCAAGCTAGCAGAAGTAGTGCGATGGCGACCGGTGGGAAGACCAGCCAGTTGACACTCTCCCAGCCGCCGGCGCTCAAAAGCTTGCCCGACGAGAAGGATGCAGCGGCCACGGACCCGAAGATGAGGAAGTCGTTGGCGGCCTGGACCTTGGCGCGCTCCTCCGGCCGGTAGCAATCGGTCACCATGGAGGTCGCGCCGATGAAGCCGAAGTTCCATCCAAGTCCGAGGAGAATGAGCGCCGTCCAGAAATGCGGGATCCCGATCCCGGACAGGCCGATGAGGGCGGAGAGGGCGATCAGCACCAGGCCCGCGGCCGTCACCGGTCGCTTCCCGAATCGGGCGATCAGGCGGCCGGTGAAGAAGCTCGGCCCGAACATGGCCAGGATGTGCCACTGGATTCCGAGCGCCGCGACCCCAACGGAATGTCCGCACCCGATCATCGCCAGGGGAGCGGCCGTCATGACGAAGGTCATGAGGCTGTAGGACACGAGCCCGGTGACCGCCGCCGCGATGAACCGGGGCTGGCGCACGATCTCGATCAGGGGCCGGCCGGCAGCCTTCGTGGACGCCACGCCGAGCGGCGCCGGTCGCAGGAACGAGACCACGATCATCGACAGCAGAGCCAGGGTCGCCTGCGCCAGGAAGGCGCCCGCGAACGGGGCCGCCTGCACGGCGTCCCGGGTCCAGATCACCGTCTGCGGGCCGATCACGCCGGCCGCAAGGCCGCCCGTCATCACCCAGGAGATGGCCTTGGGCTTGAAACGCTCGGAGGCCGCATCCGTCGCGGCGAACCGGTAGCTCTGGTTGAACGAGCCGTAGCTGCCGATGATCAGGGTGCCGAGGCAGAACAGGGTGAAGCTGAACGACGCGATGCCGAAGGCCGCCAGGCAGCCGCCGGACAGCCCGATGCCTGCTCCGACGATGTAGCCGAAGCGACGTCCGGCCTTTCTCATCAGCATGGCGGCGGGAATCGTGCCGAGGGCCAGGCCGAGATTGAGCAGGCTCACCGGGAGCGTGGCCAGATCCTTGTTCCATGCAAGCGACTGACCGACCAGCCCGCCAAGGGACACGACGATGGCCGGGCTCGACCCGCCGAGCGCCATGGCGACCGCCAGAACCACCGCGTTGTGCTTCGCGACGGCGTCGCCGGAGGGCGCCTGGACAGAGCTGTCAGAAATGCTGGTAGGAGCCGACATCGTAGCGTCTTTCAAGACCGTTGATCCGAAAGACCGGCCGATCCTGCCCGGAGACGACTCGGCCGATGACGGACAGGGCGATGCCGACCGTATCGGCCTCTTTCCGGAGAGTGTCGAGATTCTTTTCCGGGACGGTGCAGAGGATCTCGTAGTCGTCCCCTCCGGTCACGGCGAGGTCGAGCAGATCGGGCGATGTCTCGACAGCCTTCGCGGCGGCCGGCGAGAGCGGCACCCGGTCCAGGTCGACGAAGGCGCTGACGCCGCCGGCCCGCATCATCTTGGCGAGATCGCCCGCGAGGCCGTCGGATACGTCCATGGCCGCGCTGGCATGATCGCGCAGAGCCGTCGCCAGGGCGTGGCGGGGCCGGGGGTGGAGATAGCGGTCGGCCAGGTGAACCTTCTCGTCCACCGACAGGAGAGCGGCCCAGGCCGGGTCGGCCCGGAGCCCGAGCCCGAGCGCCGCGTCGCCGATGGTGCCGGTCACGCAGACCCAGTCGCCGGCCCGGGCCGTCGTGCGCAGCACCATGCGACCGGACGGGACCTCGCCGAAAGCCGTGACCGACAGGGTCAGCGGCCCCCTCGCCCTCACGGTGTCGCCGCCGAGGAGCGGGCATCCGAAATCGCGGGACGCCTCCCCGAGGCCGGTCGCGAAGGCCGCGAGCCAGCCCTCGGTCCAGTCGTCGCGCAGGGCCAGGCTGAGCAGAAAACCGGCGGGATCGGCGCCCTTGGCGGCAAGATCCGAGACATTCACGCCGAGCGCCTTGCGGGCGATGGAGCCCGGCGCGTCCTCGGGCAGGAAGTGGACGCGCTCCACCAGCGCATCGACCGTGAGGACGAGGTCGTGGCCGGGCCTGGGCGTCAGGCGCGCGGCGTCGTCCTCGAGGCCGAGGCCGCCCTCGCCGGCCATGGGGGCGAAGTACCGGGCGATCAGGCTGTCTTCCGAGGGGCGATTGTTCGAACCCATCACGCAGCTGCCCTCGCCCGCATCGTGCTAGCGCTTGCCCTGCCCGGCCGCCTTCTTCTCGAGCTCGCCCGGGCGGACATCGCGGGCGACCTTGTCGAGCACGGCGTTCACCAGGCCCGGCTCGTCCTCGCCGTAGAAGCCGTGGGTCACGTCCACGTATTCGGTGATGACCACGCGGGCCGGAACGTCCTTGCGGAACATCAGCTCGTAGCCGCCCCCGCGCAGGATGGCGCGCAACACCGCCTCGACCCGCTTCAGCGGCCAGTCAGTCGCCAGAGCGTTGTCGATCTTCACGTCGATCTCGCGCTGGTTTTTGACCACGCCCGACACGATGTCGCGGAAGAAGGCATTGTCCGAGGGCTGGAACGCGATGCCCTCGACCTCGCGGCCGATCCAGAACGTTTCGAACTCGGCGAAGGCGTCGAGCACGGACTTGCCCGACAGGTCCATCTGGTAGAGGGCCTGGACGGCAGCGAGGCGAGCGGCCGAGCGCTCTGCTGGCTTCGTCATGATCAGGCCTCCAATGTCTTCTTGATGCGCAGGACGGCCAGAGCCGCATCCACCGCTCCACCGCCCTTATTCAATTCATTCACGCTCGCGCGGGTCCAAGCCTGCTGATCATTCTCGACGGTCAGGATGCCGTTGGCCAGGGGAATGCGGCGTGCGACGGAGAGATCCATCAGGGCGCGGGCGCTCTCGCCCGCCACGATGTCGTAATGCCCGGTCTCGCCACGGATCACGCAGCCCAGCGCCACGACGGCATCGTAGGGCCGGCCGGCCTTCTCGGCCGCGTCGAGGGCGATTGCGATGGTGGCCGGGATCTCGAGCGCGCCGTCGAGCGTCAGGACGTCCATGGTGGCCTGAGCGGCCTCGACGGCCCCCTGCGCCCCGCGCAGGAGCTCGTCGGCGATGTCGTCGTAGAAGCGGGCCTCCACGACCAGGATGCGGGCGCCGGGAACCGGCGGGCGGGGGCTTTTGGGCTTGTCGGATGGCGCGACCATGGCGGACTCTGCAAAGATCTTTCGTGGACAGCCTGATGAAGGCTGGAAATTCGGCCCTCGCGTCATCACCGGCCTCGTGCCGGTGATCCCGATGAGGGGAGGCGTTGCGCTTCACACGATCGGGATGGCCGGGACGAGCCCGGCCCTGACGTGGGAAGGGCTGGCGCCCGGCGTCCTTCACTCGAGAGGGATAGTCGGACGTCCCTACTCCGCCCGGCGCGCATCCGCAAGCCGCGCCGCGTAGCGGG
The DNA here is from genome assembly GCF_025460875.1 of Microvirga yunnanensis. Lineage (NCBI taxonomy): Bacteria > Pseudomonadati > Pseudomonadota > Alphaproteobacteria > Hyphomicrobiales > Methylobacteriaceae > Microvirga > Microvirga yunnanensis. Next base: position 25,923 of record NZ_JAMXFI010000063.1, on the reverse strand, counting down.
CCATGAGGTCGACCTCGAGATTGAGCCGGTCGCCGACCTGCCGGTCGCCCCAGGTGGTGACCGCCAGGGTGTGCGGAATGATGAGCACGGAGAACAGGTCGTCGCTCACAGAGTTCACGGTGAGCGACGTGCCATCGAGGCAGACGGACCCCTTCTCGGCGATGAACGGCGCGAGCCCAGGGGGCGCCTTGATGGTGAACCGGGCCGTCGGACCCCACGGATCGTCGCCGGCCGTGATCGCCTCCTTGGCCACGATGGTGGCGACGCCGTCCACGTGCCCGGTCACGATGTGGCCGCCGAGTTCGTCGCCGATCTTCAAGGAGCGCTCCAGGTTGACCCGGGTGCCGGCTTCCCAGGCGCCCACGGTGGTGCGCTCCAGGGTCTCGGCGGCGGCATCCACGTCGAACCAGCAGCCGCCCTCGCGCGGGCCGACGGCCACGACGGTCAGGCATGGCCCGCCGCACGCGATGGAGGCGCCGAGCGCGATGGTGGCGGGGTCGTAGGACGCATGGATCCGCAGGCGCTTCAGGGTTCCTTGCGAGCCCTCGGCGGTTGCGATCTCACCGACATCGGTGACGATACCCGTGAACATCAGGGTCTCTCCCAGAACATGAAAAGGTCGGGTCCGAGCTGCTCTTCGGCCCAGGGGTTCAAGAATTCCATCCGGTCCTGCAGGGCCGGGCCGAGGGCCGGCACGTCGCCCTGCCCCCGGGCCGAGCGGCCGGTGATCAGGACCAGCGCGTCGATGAGATCGGCCCGGGCGAGCGCATCCGCCAGGTCCGGTCCGCCCTCGCACAAGACGCTCGTGAGGCCGCGGGTGCCGAGGAGGTGCAGGGCCTCGGACAGATGGACGCGGCCGTTCCCGTCGGCCGGGACGCGCAGCACCTCGACCCCGCGCGCCGTCAGCGCCCGCTCGGCCTCGGCCGGGGCATCGACCGTGGTGACGATCCAGGTCGGGATCCGGCGGGCGCTCTCCACAAGGCGGGCCGTCGCGGGGGTGCGCAGGCGGGAATCGACCACGATGCGCACCGGCGAGCGGTCCTCCAGGCCCGGCAGGCGGACATTGAGCAGCGGATCGTCCGCCAGAGCCGTCCCGACCCCGACCATGATGGCATCCGCATGGGCGCGCATCAGGTGCACCCGGCCGTTGCCCGCCTCTCCGGTGAGCATCAGGCGCGGGCCGCGACGCGAGCCGGCAAAGCCCTCCGTGCTTCGGGCGAGCTTGACCGTGACGGCCGGCCGCCCCCTGGTCACCCGGGTGACGTGGCCGCCATGGAGCCGCGCGCCCTCGGCAGCCAGGCAGCCGACGGACATGGGGATCCCGGCGCGGCCGAAGCGTTCCGGGCCCTGGCCGGCCGCGAAGGGGCTCGGATCCGGGACGCTCACCACCAGGCGGCCGATTCCCGCCGCCACGATGAGGTCGCTGCACGACGGGCCATGGCTGTGGCTGCTGCGGGCCGCGCAGGGCTCCAGGGTCACGTAGAGCGTCGCCCCGCGGGCCCGCTCGCCGGCCGCCTCGAGGGCGACGCGCTCCGCATGGGGCCGGCCACCGGCCTGGGTGACGCCCTGGGCCAGGATGACGGGACGATCGCCGCTCTCGTCGACCAGCACGCCGCCCACCGACGGGTTCGGCCAGGTCAGCCCGAGATGGCGCCCGCCCAGGGCGATCGCCAGGCGCATGAAGCGCTCGTCGCGCAGAATCCTGTCAGGGGACGGCCCCTCGGCCCCGGCCCGGGTCATGGCTCGCTCGGCGCACGCTTCTTCTTGGGCGGAGGCGGCAGGTCGTCCTCTCCCTCGCCTTCCGCCAGCTTGCCGAGGATCTCCTCGAAGTCCTTGGCCTCCCGGAAATTCTTGTACACGGAGGCGAAGCGCACATAGGCCACGTCGTCGAGCCCCTTCAGTCCCTCCATGACGAGTTCGCCCACCGTCTCGCTCGGCACCTCCCCGTCGCTGGTGCTCTCGAGCTGGCGCACGATGCCGTTGATCATCCGCTCGACCCGCTCCGGATCGACCGGCCGCTTGCGCAGCGCCACCTCGACCGATTGCTGGAGCTTGTCCCGGTCGAACGGCACCCGCCGGCCGGAGCGCTTCAGCACCGTGAGCTCGCGCAGCTGCACGCGCTCGAAGGTCGTGAAGCGGCCGCCGCAATCCGGGCAGATGCGGCGACGGCGGATGGACGAGGAATCGTCCGTGGGGCGGGAATCCTTCACCTGGGTGTCCAGGCTCCCGCAATAGGGGCAGCGCATCAGCCTTCTATCCGAAAACAAGTTCAAGATGGGTCCGGACCGCGCCGACGCGGACCGGATTCGAGCCTATCGTGGACGACCCCGTCCCGGCCATCCCGATGCGGTGAGGCGTGGCGCTCTTCCGATCGGGATGGCCGGGACAAGCCCGGTGATGACGTGGAGGGTGGTGTGAGCGGGTGATGATCCCCTCCCCACGTCATGGCCGGGCTCGTCCCGGCCATCCCGATATGGAAAGGCGCAACGCGTCCGGCAACCGACATCGCCGGCACGAGGCCGGTGATGACGTGGAAGGGACACGTCCGGCCGCACTCCGATGGTCCGCTCAGGCGTAGATCGGGAAGCGGCGGGTCAGCTCGTGGACGCGGTGCTTGACCGACTCCTCGACCGGCCCGTTGGCCGCGTCCCCATGGGCGGCGAGCCCGTCCAGGGTCTCGACGATCAGCTCTCCCACCTTCCTGAACTCGGCCACGCCGAAGCCGCGCGAGGTGGCCGCGGGCGTCCCCAGGCGGATGCCCGAGGTGACCATGGGCTTCTCGGGGTCGAAGGGCACGCCGTTCTTGTTGCAGGTGATGTGGGCGCGGCCCAAGGCCGCCTCCGCGGCCTTGCCCGTGAGCGTCTTCGGCCGCAGGTCGACCAGCATCAGGTGGTTGTCCGTGCCGCCCGCCACGATGGCGTAGCCGCCGGCCAGCATCGTGTCGGCCAGCACCTTGGCGTTGTCGACCACCGAGCGGGCATAGAGCTTGAACTCGGGGCGCAGGGCCTCCCCGAAAGCCACGGCTTTCGCCGCGATCACGTGCATGAGCGGGCCGCCCTGCAGGCCGGGGAAGATCGCCGAATTGACCTTCTTGGCGATGTCCTCGTCGTTGGTCAGGATCATGCCGCCGCGCGGGCCGCGCAGGGTCTTGTGGGTCGTGGTGGTGACCACGTGGGCGTGCGGGAACGGGGACGGGTGCGCGCCGCCCGCCACGAGGCCGGCGAAATGCGCGATGTCGACCATGAAGAAGGCCCCGACCTCGTCGGCGATCTCGCGGAAGCGGGCGAAGTCCCAGAACCGGGAATAGGCCGAGCCGCCGGCCACGATCACCTTGGGCCGATGGGTGCGGGCGAGTTCCGCCACCTCGTCCATGTCGATGATCTGGTCGCTCTCGCGCACCTTGTAGCTCACCACGTTGAACCACTTGCCGGACATGTTGACGGGCGAGCCGTGGGTCAGGTGGCCGCCGCAGGCCAGGTCGAGGCCCATGAAGGTGTCGCCGGGCTTCATCAGGGCCATGAACACGGCCTGGTTGGCCTGGGAGCCGGAATTGGCCTGCACGTTGGCGAAGCGGCAGTCGAACAGGCGCTTGGCGCGCTCGATGGCGAGCTCCTCGGCCATGTCGACGAACTGGCAGCCGCCGTAATAGCGCCGGCCCGGATAGCCCTCGGCGTATTTGTTGGTCATCACCGACCCTTGCGCCTCGAGGACGGCGCGGGACACGATGTTCTCGGAGGCGATCAGCTCGATCTCGTCGCGCTGGCGGCCGAGCTCCAGCCCGATGGCGCGGGCGATCTCGGGATCACTGTCGGCGAGGCTCGCCGAGAAAAAGCTGTTGGACAGATGGTTGCGTGCCGCTTCACTCGCGCTCATGGGTCACCTCGTCTTCCTGGGAGCCCGGCTGGGGCGGGCCGCTCGATCCGATATGGCCCAGGCCTTTACCATGGCTGCCTTGACCGCGCCAACCCGCCCGGGACACATGCCCCCCGGGCGCCGGAACTGCAACGGGGCGCCGGTGACGACACCTTCCCCCGTCATGGCACCCTCCGCCCTTTCCTGCCACCCTCACGTCATGGCCGGGCCTGTCCCGGCCATCCCGACAAGGTGAAGCGTGGCGCTCTAGGGAAGCGGGATCACCGGCACAAGGCCGGTGATGACGTGGAGGGTTGTGCGAGGTGGTGCGAACACCCTCCCCCGTCACGGCACCCTCCGCCCGGTGACAACACCCTCCAGGTCATGGCCGTGCTCGTCCCAGCCATCTCGATCCGGTCGGGCTCCGGCGTCTCACACAATCGGGATCACCGGCACGAGGCCGGTGATGACGTCGAGGGTCACAACCCCGCCCCAAACGCGATCGCCGGCCCAAGGGCCGGCGATGGGGTCGTCGTGAATCCGTGCCGGGGGCGATCGCCCGCTCCGGTCCTCAGTTCTGCAGGAACATCTCTTCGTCCGGCTCGGTCGGGGTGCGGCTCGCGACCGGGATGGCGCTGCCGAGGCCGTCCTTGTTGTAGATGTCGTCGCGGAACTGCACGAGGCCGTCCGGGGTCGCCCAGGCGGTCATGTAGATCCAGTGGATCGGCACCGGCTGGGCCAGGCGCGCGTCGATACGCTCGCCGGACTTGAAGGTGGCGTCTATCTGCTCGCGGCTCCAGCCGGGGGTGTCCTTCAGCAGCCACTCGATGTAGTCGCGCACGTTCTGGATGCGGATGCAGCCCGAGGACACGAAGCGGAAGTCGTCCCCGAAGATGCCCTTCGAGGGCGTGTCGTGCATGTAGACGCCGTGCGGGTTCGGGATGTTGATGCGCACGAAGCCCATGGAGTTCAGGTCGCCGCCCGGGTCCTGGCGGAAGCGGTAGCGGGTCGCCTCGTCGGAGAACCAGTTGATCTGGCTCGACTGAACCTCCTGGCCGGCCGAGTTGAAGATGCGGATCCGGTTCTCCGTCAGGTAGTTCGGCTCCTTCTGCATCTTCGGGATGAGGTCCTTCTTCACCACCGAGGCGGGAGCCGTCCAGAACGGGTTGAAGTTGACCTCGACCACCTTGGAATTCAGGAGCGGCGACTGGCGGTCGATCTTGCCGACGCCGGCGGCGTGGCGGGTGTGGACGACACCGCCCTCCACGGTCTCCACCAGGGCGGCCGGAATGTTGGCCACCGCGTAGCGGTTGGGCAGTCCGGCGCCCACGAGGGTCCGCAGGCGGGCCACGTTGATCTCGAGCTGGCGGATGCGCACCTCGGCCGGCACGTTCATGGCGGCGACCGTCGGGGCCGTGACGGTGCCCGTGGAGCTGATTCCGTGGCGGGCCTGGAAGCGGCGGACGGCCGCCTCGACGTAGGAATCGAAGATCGGCGATTCGCCGGCCGCCTGGTCCAGGTCGCCGGTGACGATGAGGCGCTGGCGCAGGGCCACCACGGCCGGGCTCTTGGAGCCGACGCGCAGACCCTGGACGCCCTGGACGGGCTGCCAGCCGCCGCGGGCCGCGATGTTGCGGTAGTACTCGATCATCTGCTCGGTGGCGGCGAGCGCCTCGGCTGACATCATCGGGGTCGAGGTGCGCTGCACGCGGGTGCGCGACACGGCCTCGTAGTTCTGCGACCACTCGGCCTGGCTCTGGGCGAATTGCTGGGCCAGGGCTCCGGTAGCCGGCGTGAAGATCAGGGCAAGCGATCCGGTCAGGAGGGTACGGCGAGAGAACATGAGCGCAGGCTCTTCCCGGTTAGATGTTTCCGACGGCGGGAGCGGCGGGCAAACGCCCACGACAGCCCCCTTCCCAGCGATAAGTGCCGGGATAGGATTAAGGAACGGTATCGAAAACGAGGAACATCGGGGCCGTTTTATGGCAAACCGGCCCGCCCCGGGCTCCTGGCGCTCCGCAACCGCCTTCAGGGCTTATGTAACTTTGAACTGTGCTCTTGGGGATACACTTCTGCGTGAGGAGCTTGGCCGCCCCCGGTCAGTGGTTCTCCCGGGCGGCCAGCCAAGAGATCGCCAGATAGACCGCCATCAGGGTCAGGAAGAACGCCACGGTGACGATCCCGCCCGAGACGATTCCCGGGAAGAAGGCGGCGAGAATCAGGTGGCTCATCACGGCGAGGAGCCACATGATCCCGCCCCAGGTGCTGGCCATCCACAGGCCGACCGCCGCCACGATGTCGATGAGCGCGAAATAGATGACCGTGGCCTGGTAGCCGGTCGACCGGGCCTCGAACTGCCCGACCGGGGTCCAGACGCCGAGGATCACCGCCCAGGCGCTCAGGCCCTTCATGATCCACAGGATCGCCAGGACCCGCATGAACCAGGTCAGGACGAAGCTCCAGCGCATGATGGAGCTGGAGACCGGCCGCTCCTCGATGCGGTCGGACAGGTACTCCCGGGTGGCCGGGGTCGAGGGGGGCTGGGTTCCGGTGCGGGGCATCAGGCGACCTCCAGGTCCCGCTCGCCGAGGCTGGCGAAATGCCGCTCGATCGTGGCTTCGTCCACCTGGTCCAGGCTGGATGGCTGCCAGCCGGGCCGGTTGTCCTTGTCGATCAGCACCGCCCGCACGCCTTCGAAGAAGTCGTGCCCGTCGCCGATGCGGGATACGATCCGGAACTCGGTCCGCATCGCCTCCTCGAAGTCCATCGCGGCGCCCCGGCGCACCTGCTCGAAGGCCAGGTTCAGGCTCGTGGGCGACTTCGTCCGCATGCCGGACGCGGCTTGGGCCGCGAAGGCGGAGCCGCCGGCGGCCGCCCGGTCCAGGCGGGCCAGGATCTCGGCGACGCTGGCGCCGGAGAAGCAGGAATCGATCGTCTCCCGCTCATCCTCCAGAGGCGCCGGGCCCGGGTCGGTCGCGACCCGCGACAGGGCCGCCTCGACCCGGTCGCCGGCGATCAGCGCGTCGCGAAGGCCCGGGATGTCGCCGCTCGGCACCGCATGGGTGGCCAGGCCCAGCATCAGGGCGTCCTCGCGCTTCACGCGATCGCCCGTGAGGGCGAGATACATGCCGGTCCGGCCCGGCAGGCGCGGCAGCGCGTAGGTGGCGCCAACGTCGGGGAAGAACCCGATGCCCACCTCCGGCATGGCGAAGAGGTAACGGTCGCCGGCCACCCGATGGGTGCCGTGCAGGGACACGCCGACGCCGCCGCCCATGCAGATCCCGTCGATGAAGGACACATAGGGCTTCGGGTAGCGCTTGATGGCGATGTTGAGCTGGTACTCCTCGCGCCAGAAGGCGAGCGCGTCCTCGCGCCGGCCGGCCTTGAGGTCCTCGGTCAACTGCCGGATGTCGCCGCCGGCGCAGAAGGCCTTCTCGCCCGCGCCCTGGACGACCACCCGCGTGACCGCCGGGTCCTGCGCCCAGGAATCGAGCGCCCGGCGCATCTCGCGCACCATGCCGAGCGTCAGGGCGTTGAGCGCCTTGGGACGATTGAGCGTGATGAGGCCTGCCTCGCCCTGCCTCTCGCAGAGCACGTCGACGCTCTCGTCCATGGAACACTCCTTCGGTTGGTGGCGGCTTAAAACAAGGCACACGCCGGACGTCAATGCAATCATGCCGATGCCGGAACGGCACCAGCATGACGGATTGCCCCCGCCCCGTCATGGCCGGCCTCGCGCCGGTGATCCCGATTCCTTCCGGCGCCGGGGGCCTTCCTGATCGGGATGGCATGACAGACCCGCGCAGCCTCGAATGCATGGCTGGGTTGAGGCCGATTTCCCATGGATCGGCCCGATCTGCGACCTCGAACCCTTTTTTAGAGCGATTTAAATGTGCTAACCGTCTTGCCCATCGGCCGGCGCATCGAAGCCGGCGCTGGATGAGGATGATGTCGAAACTGTCGCCGTTCCCCCGCCGTTCCGCGGACGAAGCCCCCTCTTCTTCCCTGAACCTGTCCCACCGCCTGCGACGCAACCGCAAGGCCGAGTGGTCCCGGCGGCTGGTGCAGGAGAACGTGCTGACGACGAACGACCTGATCTGGCCGATCTTCGTCGTCGAGGGCGCGAGCGGGCGCACGCCCGTCGCATCCATGCCGGGCGTGGAGCGCCTCACCATCGGCGAGGCCGTGCGCGAGGCCGAGCGGGCCGCCGCCCTCAACATCCCGGCCATTGCGCTCTTTCCCTACACGGACCCGGCTCTGCGCGATCCGACCGGGTCGGAATCCCTCAACGGCCGCAACCTGGTCTGCCGCGCGGCGCGCGAGATCAAGAAGGCGGTGCCGGGCATCGGCATCATCTGCGACGTGGCGCTCGATCCCTATACCAGCCACGGCCATGACGGCGTCATGGACGGCGAGCGCATCCTCAACGACGAGACCGTCGCCCTTCTGGTGCGCCAGGCCGTGCTCCAGGCGGAGGCCGGGGCCGACGTCATCGCCCCGTCGGACATGATGGACGGGCGCGTGGCCGCCATCCGCCGGGGCCTCGACCAGGCCGGGTTCCAGGACGTGCAGATCATGGCCTATGCGGCGAAATACGCGTCCGCCTTCTATGGGCCGTTCCGGGACGCCATCGGCACCACCGCGTGCCTCGTGGGAGACAAGCGCACCTACCAGATGGACCCGGCCAATTCCGACGAGGCCCTGCGCGAGGTGGCGCTGGATCTCGAGGAGGGCGCCGACATGATCATGGTCAAGCCCGGCATGCCCTATCTCGACATCGTGCGCCGGGTGAAGGACAATTTCGCCGTTCCGACCTTCGCCTACCAGGTCTCCGGCGAGTATGCCATGATCCAGGCCGCGGCCGGGAACGGCTGGATCGACGGGGAACGGGCGATGATGGAAAGCCTCCTGGCCTTCAAGCGGGCGGGCGCGGACGGCGTCCTCACCTACTTCGCCCCGAGGGTCGCCGAAAAGCTGAAGAACCAGGGCTGATCGCCCGTCGCATCCGGGGGTCGTTCCGTGTCGGGCTCATGGCGTTTCGGAGACTGGCTCAGGACGCGATCGTGATCGAAGGACCCTCGCAGCGATCCCTCCCGCGTCATCACCGGCCTTGTGCCGGTGATCCCGATGCGAAGAGCGCAGCGTTCCGCATCGTCGGCGCAAGCCCGGTGACGATGATGGTCCGGCAAGGTCGGCCGGGGCTCGCCCCGCGCTTCCGACAATTCCTGCATCTGGCCCGTCTCGCCTCCCTCCTGCTCGGCCTCTGCCTTCTTTCCGCCTGCGGTCTCTCCACCGACGCGGAGCAGGCGCGGGTCTGCCGGTCGGCCCTGCCGGCGCTCAATCCCGGCGCGGCGATCACCGTGGAACGGATCCAGGCCGGTCCCGCGCCGCGCAGCCTGCGGGTCGAGTACCTGGCGCAGTTCCCGGACCGGCCGATCCTCCAGCGCTTCGCGATCTGCCAGTTCGTGGCCGAAGGGCTGTCGGCCAGGAAGGCGGAGCTGGAGGGCCTCGCCACCGAAGAGGGTCCCCTGTCCGGCGCCAGCCTGTATCTGCTCAAGCGCTATTACATCGACACGCCCGAGGGCTCGGCGGGCGATCCGGGCAGCCCGCTGGGCGCCGACGTGGTCGAGATCCCCGAGGGTGCCGCCTACTGGCTTCAGCAGATCGTGGTGAGCCTGCCGCGAACGGCGATCTATGCCCTGCTGTCGGTCGCGTTCGCCCTCGTGTTCGGCCTGAGCGGGCGGATCAACCTGGCCTTCGGGGAGCTGGCGGCGGTCGGCTCCGCGGCGACGATCGCCGGCGCCTCGGTGGTGCTCGGGTACGGCGGGAGCTCGCCGGTGCTCGGCCTCGCGGCGGGGCTCGCGGCCGCTCTCTTCGCCGGCGCCATCCACGGCGCGGTCGGGGGCTATTTCACCATCGGCCGGATCGTCAGCGCGAGCCCGCAGCCGAGCCTGATCGCCACGGTCGGGTTCTCGCTCTTCCTGATGGAATACCTGCGCCTGGTGCAGAGCCCGGTGACGGTCTGGCTGCCGCCGATCTGGTCGGAGGCCTGGCCCCTCGTGCGGGCCGGCGAGTTCATCGTCAGCCTGACGCCGATCACCGTCATCACGGCGGGCATCGGCCTCGTGGCGGCGGTCGCCCTCCTCTGGCTCGTCCAGGCGACCCGGTTCGGACGGGCCTGGCGGGCCTATGCGGACGACGCGAAGGCGGCGGCGCTCATGGGCGTCGACGGTCCCCGGCTCCTGGTCCAGACCCTGGCGCTCGCCGGCGCCATGGCCGGACTCTCCGGCACGCTGATCGTGGCGCAATATGGCGGCCTGGGCTTCGCCGGCGGCTTCCAGTACGGCCTCAAGGCCCTGATCGCGGCGATCATCGGCGGCATCGGGTCGATCCCGGGCGCGATGCTCGGCGGATTCGCCGTGGGCTTGTTCGAGACCCTCTGGTCGGCGTATCTCCCCATCGAGGCGCGCGACATGGCCCTCTACGTGGCCCTGGTCGTGTTCCTGGTCTTTCGGCCCGGCGGCCTGCTGGGATTCAGAGATCCGACACCGAGACCCGTCTAAGGGCGTATAATGAGATTTTCGGAGGACAACGTGGCCGACTACGCCATCACCATCCGGGACGTGGAGCGCGCGGCGGAGACGATCCGGGGCCAGGTCCTGCGCACGCCCCTCGTTCCCGCGCCGCGCCTGTCGCAGCTCACCGGGGCGACCGTCTTCGTGAAGCACGAGAACATGCAGCCCACGGGCTCCTTCAAGGAGCGCGGCGCCGCAACCAAGCTGGAAAGCCTCGATCCGGACGAGCGCCGCCGCGGCGTCATCGCCATGTCGGCGGGCAACCATGCCCAGGCGGTCGCCTACCACGCGCGCCGCCTCGGCATTCCGGCCACCATCGTGATGCCGGAGGGCACGCCCCTGGTGAAGGCGGAGAACACCCGCTCCTACGGGGCGCGGGTGATCCTGGAGGGCGAGACGCTCTACGAATCCGCCGCCCGCGCCCGCGAGATCGCCGACCAGGAGGGGCTCGTCTTCGTCCACCCCTACGACGATCCGAAGGTCATGGCCGGCCAGGGCACCATCGCGCTCGAGATGCTCGCCGACGCGCCGGATCTCGACCAGATCGTGGTGCCGATCGGGGGCGGCGGGCTGATCTCGGGGATCACGGTGGCCGCCAAGGCGATCCGGCCCGACATCGAGATCGTCGGCGTGGAGGCGGCCCTCTACCCGTCCTTCCGCAATGCGATTCTGGGCGAGCACCGCCCCATCGGGGGCGCCACCCTGGCGGAAGGCATTGCGGTCAAGACCGTGGGCCAGCTTCCCCTGCCCATCGTGCGCGACCTCGTGTCCACCATCATCCCGGTCGAGGAGCCGCTGATCGAGCGCGCCGTCAACGCCTATGCGACCTTGCAGCGGACCATGGCCGAGGGTGCGGGCGCGGCCGGCCTCGCGGCCATGATGGCGCAGCCGGAGCGCTTCAAGGGCAAGCGGGTCGGCCTCGTGCTCTGCGGCGGCAACATCGACGCGCGCATCCTTGCCTCGGTGATGGTACGCGAACTGGAGCGGGACGACCGGATCACCTCGTTCCGCATCACGTCCAACGACAGGCCGGGCCTCCTCGGCCGCGTGGCGAGCCTTCTGGGGAGCCTCGGGGCCAACATCCTGGAGGTGTCCCACGGGCGCCTGTTCCTGGACGTGCCGGCCAAGGGCGTTTCCATCGACATCACTATCGAAACGCGGGACCGACAACATACATTGGAGGTGTTCGAGGCGCTGGCGGCGGAGGGACTCGCCCCGCAGCGGATCGAGTCCCGCAGCCTGCCCGAGGCCGCCTATTGAGGAGAGACCGATGGTCAACCGACCTTACCCGCCGACGCTGAACTATCCGTCCTACGAGCTCGACACCCGTCTGACGGAAGGCGTGATCTCCCGGCGCTTCTGGGCCTACCTGATCGACCTCGTCGTCATCGCCCTCTGGGTGGTGCTGATCTCCATCGGGATCTTCTTCCTCGGGATCATCACGCTCGGCCTCGGCTGGGGGCTGTTCTTCGCCCTGCCGCTCACGGCGCTGATCTTCATCGTGTACAACGCGGTCACCATCGGGGGCGCCGCGCAGGCGACGGTCGGCATGCGCTACATGGGGCTGCGCGTGATCGACCCGCGCACCGGCCGGGGCGCCTCGCCGCTCGCCGCCGCCGTGCACGCGCTGTTCTTCTACGTGGCGATCTCGACCTTCCTGCTCTGGGCCTGCGACGTGCTCGTCGGCTTCGTGCGCGACGACCGCCGCTTCATCCGCGACCTGCTCACGGGCATGTGGGTGGTGAGGGCTTAGACGGTCTGTCCGATCACCGACCGTCGTCGTCACCGGCCTCGCGCCGGTGATCTCGATGGTCCGAGACGCCGCACCTCAGCGGATCGGGATGGCCGGCAGGAGGCCGGCCTAAAGCATCGGACCCAAAAGTGGACTTGCACTTTTGGGATCCATCCGATGCTTTCTTCTTGAATGAGAGCATCGGTCAGAACGGAAAACCGGATCCACTTTTCCGTCCGATGCTCTAGACGTGGAGGATGATGCGACGTGGAGGATGCCGGTCCCGCCGAGCGCGCGGCGGCACGCGGGAACCGCGCCACATCAAACGCCTGTGACATTCCCCCTCTTTTCCTGGACGTCCCGGACACCAATGTTATCCTTGGGCGTTGACGAAGCGCTCAAGGTTTCTCCACAAGGCTTTCCCGATTGACGAGCCAGCCCCGCGACGCACCGCAATTCTATCTCACCTCCCCGTCCGCATGCCCCTACCTGCCGGGCAAGGAGGAGCGCAAGGTCTTCACGCACATCGTGGGACGACGCGGCCGGGAGCTGAATGAGATTCTCACTCAAGGCGGCTTCCGGCGGTCACAGACGATCGCCTACCGGCCCGCCTGCGACGCGTGCCGGGCCTGCGTGTCGGTGCGCGTGGTGGTCGACGATTTCGAGCCCTCCGGCAACCTGCGCCGCGTCCTGAAGGACAATGCCGACCTGATCGGCACACCCCTGCCCAACCGCCCGTCCTCGGAGCAGTATTCCCTGTTCCGCCGCTATGTAGACACGCGACACGCCGATGGCGGCATGGCCGACATGACGGTGCTCGACTATTCCATGATGGTCGAGGACAGCCACGTGGACACGAAGGTGGTCGAGTACCGCCGACGGGGAATCGACAGCGGCCTCACGGGCCGCGGCGCGGGCGATCTCATCGCGGTGAGCCTCACCGACGAGATGAGCGACGGCCTCTCCATGGTCTACTCGTTCTACGAGCCTGTGATGCAGGACCGCAGCCTCGGCACCTTCATGATCCTCGACCACATCCGTCGCGCGAAGGCGATGGGCCTGCCCTATCTCTATCTCGGCTACTGGGTCGAGGGCTCGAAGAAGATGGGCTACAAGGCCCGCTTCAAGCCCCAGGAGCGGCTCATGGCGCACGGCTGGGTGCGGGTGGACTGACGCCCGGGATCGGCCCGTCGGTCGTTCAGCCGTTGTCGCGGGATATGTTGACGGGATGCTTGCGCCTCGCCGGCCTGTCGCTGAAGGGCTGCGGGGAAACCGGGCGCGACGGCATGGCGCCTCCCTTCGCCCGCCCGGTGCCGACAACCCGGCCGTCGCCCGGTTCGAGGCTCGCCGGCGGTGTGCCCGCCTGCGGGGCCCGGCCGGCAGCGTTCATGGCCGGGCCGGACGGCATGGATTGAGCCATCGCCGAAGAGGCTTCGGCCAGGAAGCCGCCCGCGAGGCCGGCCGTCAACAGCAATCGAATGATCATGGGGTCTCCTTCCGGAAAGGCGTCGGTTCGTCGGAGCGATATCCTGCCTTAAAGGAAAATGCGGTCGCCGGAGCCCTCCGGACGGAGGGGGCGATGCCGATGAATCCGGAACAACACCGCCCTCCCCTGGTTCGTTGCGTAACTCCCACGCGACGGAAGGTGCGCCATGGCCAAGATCCTCGTCCTCTACTACTCCTCCTACGGCCATATCGAGACGATGGCCCGGGCCGTCGCGGAGGGCGCCCGCTCGGTCGCGGGCGCCGAGGTGACGGTCAAGCGCGTGCCCGAGCTGGTGCCCGAGGAGATCGCCCGCACGTCGGGCATGAAGATCGACCAGGAGGCCCCGGTCGCGAGCCCGAACGAGCTCGGCGACTACGACGCCATCATCTTCGGCACCCCGACCCGCTACGGCAACATGGCGGCCCAGATGCGCAACTTCCTCGACCAGACCGGCGGCCTGTGGGTGAAGGGCGCGCTGGTCGGCAAGGTCGGCAGCGTCTTCGCCTCGACGGCCACGCAGCACGGCGGTCAGGAGACGACGATCACGTCGTTCCACACCACGCTCCTGCACCACGGGATGGTCATCGTCGGCCTGCCCTATTCCTATCCGGGTCAGACCAAGATGGACGAGGTCACGGGCGGCACGCCCTATGGGGCGACCACCCTCGCGGGCGGGGACGGCTCGCGCCAGCCGAGCGAGAACGAGCTCGGCGGCGCCCGCTTCCAGGGCCGCCATGTGGCGGAGATCGCCGCCCGGCTCGAACGGGGCGCCGGCGAGCGCGGGCCGGTCCCGCCGGACCTGGACAACCCGACCGAGACCACCGGCGGGACGGAGGGGCGGCCCTGAGGGCTCCGGCCGATGTCACCCTCCAGGTCATCACCGGCCTTGTGCCGGTGATCCCGATGGATTGGAACGCCGTGCCTCGACGGTTCGGGATGGCCGGGACAAGCCCGGCCATGACATAGCGGAGGATCGCCTCCCTATTCCCCGAACCGGTTCGACTTCGGGAAGCCCTTGGGCGGCAGGCGGCCGGCTTCGGTGCGGTCGCCCATCCAGTCGCGCAGGTCCTCCTTGGCGACCGTCCAGGTGCGGCCGGCGGTGTCCTTCCAGGTGAGGCCCTCCTTCAGCTTGAAGACTTTGGCGTCCGAGACGCCGCCGTCCTTGTAGCGCTGGAGGCGCACGCCCTTGCCGCGGGTCATCTCCGGCACCTGCTTGGCCGGGAAGACCAGGAGCTTGCGGTTCTCGCCGATGATCGCCACGTGGTCTCCCTCGGCCTCGGTGCACACCACCATCTTGGCCGGCGCGTCGAGGTTGAGGATCTGCTTGCCCTTGCGGGTGTTGGCCGTGATCTCGTCGGTGGGCACCACGAAACCGCGCCCGTCCGTGGCCGCCACGAGCAGCTTGCCGCCCGCCCGGTACGGGAAGGCCGCGATGAAGTCGGCGCCCTCCTCCAGGTCGACCATGAGGCGGATCGGATCGCCGAAGCCGCGCCCGCCCGGGAGCTTCGAGGCCTCGAGGGTGAAGAAGCGCCCGTTATCGGCCACCACGACGATCTTGGACGTGGTCTCGGCGAAGAACGACACCTTGAGCGCGTCGTCGCCCTTGAACTGCACGCCGGAGAGATCGGCCTGATGGCCCTTCATGGCGCGGATCCAGCCCTTCTGGGACACGATCACGGTGATCGGCTCGCGCTCGATCATCGCCTCGGCGAAGTCGATGTCCGAGGTGTCCGGCGCCTCGGCGAAGGAGGTCCGGCGGCGGCCCAGGGCGGTCTCGGGCCCGAAGGTCTTGCGGACCTCCTTGATCTCGGCCGAGATCGTCCTCCACTGGACTTTCTCGGAGCCCAGAAGCTCCTCGATCTTGGCCTTCTCGTCCTGCAGGTTCTTCTGCTCGCGCTTGAGCTCCATCTCCTCGAGCTTGCGAAGCGAGCGCAGGCGCGTGTCGAGGATGGCGTTGGCCTGGACCTCGGTGAGCTGGAAGACGCGCATCAGCTCGACCTTGGGCTCGTCCTCCTCGCGGATGATCTTGATCACCCGGTCGAGGTCGAGATAGACGATGAGCAGGCCGCCCAAGATCTCCAGGCGCCGGTCGATGGCCGCCAGGCGGAAGCCCGAGCGGCGGATCAGCACCTCGCGGCGGTGATCGAGCCATTCGCGCAGGCATTCGGCAAGGCTCAGGACCTTCGGCACCTTGCCGCCGGCCAGCACGTTCACGTTCATCGGGATGCGGCTCTCGAGCTCGGTGAGCTTGAAGAGCGATTCCATCAGGATGATCGGATCGACCGTTTTCGCGCGGGGCTCCAGCACCACGCGGATGTCCTCGGCGGATTCGTCGCGCACGTCGGCGAGGAGCGGCAGCTTCTTCTCCTGCAGCAGCTCGGCGATCTTCTCGATCAGGCGCGACTTGGGCACCGAGTACGGGATCTCGGTGACGACGATCTGCCAGTTGCCGCGGCCCAGGTCCTCCTTGGCCCAGCGGGCGCGCACCCGGAACGAGCCGCGGCCGGTCCGGTAGGTCTCGGCCATGGCAGCGGGCGTGTCGACGATGATGCCCCCGGTCGGCAGGTCCGGACCCGGCACGAACTGCATCAGCTGCTCGGAGGTCGCGTTCGGCTTGGCGATGAGATGCAGCGCCGCGTCGCAGAGTTCGGCGGCGTTGTGCGGCGGGATCGACGTCGCCATGCCGACCGCGATGCCCTGCGAGCCGTTGGCGAGCAGGTTCGGGAAGGCCGCCGGAAGCACCACCGGCTCCTCGTTGGTCTGGTCGTAGGTCTCGCGGAAATCGACCGCGTTCTCGTCGATGCCCTCCAGGAGCAGGCGCGCGACCTCGGTCATGCGCGCCTCGGTGTAGCGCATGGCGGCCGCGTTATCGCCGTCGATGTTGCCGAAATTGCCCTGGCCGTCCGCGAGCGGATAGCGCTGGGCGAAGTCCTGCGCCATGCGGACAAGGGCGTCGTAGATCGACTGGTCGCCGTGCGGGTGGAACTGACCCATCACGTCGCCGACGATGCGGGCGCATTTCTTCGGCGCCGATTTCGGGTCGAGGCGCAGGAGCCGCATGGCGTGCAGGATGCGCCGGTGGACCGGCTTCAGCCCGTCGCGCGCGTCCGGCAGCGCCCGGTGCATGATCGTGGAAAGCGCATAGGCGAGGTAGCGCTCCTCCAGGGCATCCTTGAGATTGATGTTCTCGATCTCGCCCCCTGACGGCGGATTGACCGGCTTACCCATTCGTCGAAATCCTCAATTGCGAATCGCTTCTTATCATCTGAAAAGAGAACATAACAGAAACAAACCTCATTCGTCCCCAGCCGTGGCCAGTGCGACGAAACGCGCCCTCTCGTCCGGCGCCCGCTGCCCGTGCGGGTCGAAGACGTTCTGATGCAGGAAGAAGTCCGTCAGGGCAAATCCGGCCCGGATCTCCTCCTCGCCGGGCCGGTTGGACCGGGACTGGCCGATCAGGAAGCCCGGCAGCTTGAGCAGCCGGTCCTTGTACGGCTCCCCGGCGGACGCCGAGACGGCCCGCCCGCTTCTCGGCGACACGTAGGCGAGGTCGCGCTCGGACCCGGTCGCCGCGCAGGACGTGAGGTCGAGACCGAAGCCGAGCTCGGTCAGCATGGCGAGCTCGAACCGCACGAAGAGCGCCGGCGCGAGGTCGGGATCGTCCAGGTGATCGACCAGGACGGTCAGGGTCTCGAACAGGGCGAAATGCGGGTCCCGTTCCGGGAAGTAGCGCAGGAGGTGAGCCAGGGTGGCGAGGCCGTAAAGGGCCATGGACGAACCCATGAGGCGCGCGGCCCGCAAGTTGATGCCCTCGACCTGATAGGTCCCGAGATGCTCGTCGAGCCTGGCCCGCCAGGTCGCCTGGACGGTGTTCCCCGGCTGGAGGACCGCCTGGAGGCTCTTCGAGCGGCCGCCATGCACGAGGCCGAGATGCCGGCCGTGCTCGCGCGTCATCAGCTCCAGGATGACGCTCGTCTCCCCGTGTTTGCGGACGCCGAGAACGACGCCTTCGTCAGTCCATTGCACCGGTTCGGCTGCCTTCGTGTCGTGTCATTCTCAAGTGCCGGCCAACCTCGTTCGTCATCACCAGCCCTGTGCCGGTGATCTCGATTGTCCGGAGCGCCGCGCTCTTCCGGTCGGATGGCCGGGACAGGCCCGGCCACGACGGAGGCTACGGCGCATTCGGCCGGATCCTGCCCTCCTGATGTAGGCATTCAGACGGCATTCATCCATGGTCTCCAACCATATGGTCGAACTTCTAAAATTCTGTTTCACAAGCGGAATCCTGCCATTTTCGGAACCAACCCGGCACCCCGTCATTGTCGATGACTTAACTGTGCCCAACGGTGAATTGAGGATCATGAAGCTCTCCCGTCTGTTTCTTGCGAGTACCGCCCTGCCCCTGATGCTGCTTCCGGCCCACGTGTCGGCGCTCCAGCCCGCGCCCGCGACGCCCCTGGTCCTGGCGCAGGCCGGCCCCTCGGCCGATGAGGAGCTGCCGCCGGGCGCCCGGCGGCGGCAGGGACCCGACGGCGAGCGCGGCCAGCGCCCCGGCCAGGAGCGCCGCCAGGGCGGACAGGATCAGGGAGGCCCGGGCGCCTCCGAAGAGCGGGGTCCGCGACCGGGCCGCGGAGCGGGCCCCGGCGGCCCCGGTTCCGACGAGGGCCCGGGCGCGCCGCGTCCCCGCCGCGAGCCAGGGCCGCCGTCCGAACGGGCGGCGCCGGCCGAGCGGGCGGCGCCCGAAGCCGCGCCGGCCCGTCCGGCCCAGCGGGCTCCCGCCGATCAGGCTCCCGGCGAGAGGCCCCCGACCGAGGCTCCTTCCCGTCCTCAACGTCCCACCGCACAGGAGCGCGAGCAGCCGCCGGCGGAGCGTCCGCGGCCGCAGGCTCCCGCCGGCCAGATCCGTCCAACCCCGGCGACGCCACCGGCCCCGGCGGCTCAGCCCGCGACGCCTCCTGCGCCTCCGGCAGCCGCACCTCCGGCCACCCAGCAGGCCGCTCCCCCGGCTCCCGCCCAGCCGCGTCCGGCCCCTGATGCCGCTCGCCCGGCCGAGCGCGACCGGCCAGGCCGTCCCGGCGGCCCCGGCGATGCCGAGCGTCCGCGCGGCCAACGTCCCGGACAGGCCCAGCCCGGCACCCCGGGCGCGCCGCCGGCTCCGACCGCGGCACCGGCCGCACCGCCGCCCCCTGCTCCGGCGGCTCCTGCTCAGGCGGCTCCTGCTCCGGCGGCTCCTCCCCCGGCGGCTCCTGCCCCGGCAACCCGCGCGCAACCGCCGGCTCCCGGCACGCCTCCGGCGGCCCAGCAGGCGCCCGGACGCTTCGGGCCCCAGCAGGCGGCGCCCGGCCGCGCCGAGCCGCTCGACGCGTCCCGGGTCCGCATCGAGGATCTGCGCAGCCAGCGCCGCGAGCGCCGGGAAGGCGACCGGGTCATCATCGAGGAGCCGGGCAACCGCACCATCATCCGCGAAGGCAACCAGGTGATCATCCGGCACGACGAGACCGAGCGGTTCCGCCAGACCTATCGCGATGCCGACATCCGCACCGAGCGGCGCGGCGCCGACGAGGAGGTCACCATCGTGCGTCGTCCCGACGGCTCGGAGATCCTCACCGTGCGCGATGCCGAGGGCAATCTCGTCCGCCGGGTGAGGCGCGAGCCGGCCGGCCGCGAGGTCGTCCTGATCGAGAACCGGCGCAGCGGCATCGACCGGCGTCCCGGCTACGGCTACGTGGAGGAGGAGGTCGTCCGCCTGCCGCCCCCGACCGTCAGGATCCCGCGCGAGGAGTACATCGTCGAGACCGAGCGCGCGTCCGAGGCCGATATCGCCGCGGCCTTCCGGGCGCCGCCGGTGGAGCGCATCGAGCGCGCCTATACCCTCGACGAGGTGCG
The DNA here is from genome assembly GCF_025460875.1 of Microvirga yunnanensis. Lineage (NCBI taxonomy): Bacteria > Pseudomonadati > Pseudomonadota > Alphaproteobacteria > Hyphomicrobiales > Methylobacteriaceae > Microvirga > Microvirga yunnanensis. Next base: position 6,392 of record NZ_JAMXFI010000063.1, on the reverse strand, counting down.
GAGAAGCCAGCCCCTGCGCGAGCGCATGCGTCGCGTGGACCTCGACACGATCAACTTCGAGTTCGGTTCCTGGGAGCTGCCGCCGGACCAGATCGATGCCCTCAGGGGCATCGCCGACGGCCTGCGCCAGGCGATCTCCCGCAACCCGAACGAGATCTTCCTGGTCGAGGGCCATACGGATGCGGTCGGTTCGGACGAGGACAACCTGACCCTGTCGGACCGCCGCGCCGAGACCATCGCGACCATCCTGACGCAGCGCTTCCAGATCCCGGCCGAAAACCTGACCACGCAAGGGTATGGCGAGCAGTATCTGAAGGTCGCCAGCCAGGGGCCCGAGCAGGAGAACCGCCGCGTGACCCTGCGCCGGATCACGCCGCTGCTCCAGGGCCAGAACCAGCAGTGACGAACTCGACCGGGAGGGCGAGCCCCTCCCGGTTGTCTTCCCGGGTCCCTACTCCGGCAGACCGGCCAGGCGCAGGCCTTCCGCGAAGCGGCCCATGGTTTCCTGGCTGAACGCCATCGCCTCGATGATCTGCGAGATCCTGATCCCGGGGTAGTGCCTCACCAGTTCGCCCACGCTCTCCCGCGCCCTGTCGAGATCGCCCGCCAGGGCATAGGCGGGCGCGAGGGTCCGGTGGACCCAGGTGGCGCTGGGCTTCGTCCGCCACCCCTTCTCCTGCCACTGCACGGCGAGATCGTACCGCTTCGCGATGAAGTGGGCACAGCCGATTCCCATGTCGCAGTTGAAGGCCATGGGGTCGAACGGGCTGAGACGCAGCGAGCGCTCGAAATGCTGGATCGCAACCTCCGGATCGTGCCGGTAGTTGTGGAGCCATCCGCTGCGGTTCCAGGCCCAGGCCGAGTTCGGGTCGAGTGCGAGGGCCCTTTCCAGGAGCGCCTCGGCGCGCTGGTATTCCCGGGTGATCGTCAGGGCGGCCCCGAGCACCGTCAGGATGAACGGGTCGTCGTGGGCGATCGCCGCCGCGGCCTGGGCCTGGCGCAAGGTCTCCCGCTTGTCCTCCGGCACGTTCTTCGACCAGTTGTAGACGATCCGCTGCCCCCGGCACCACGCGGCCAGCGACAGGGCGAGCGGATAGCCCGGATCGAGCAGAAGAGCCTTGTCGATGAGCCGTGTCGCCTCCTTGTTGGCCTCGAATTCCAGCGCCCAGACATAAGGCAGGGCGCGCATGACAAGGTCGTACGCGTCGAGGTTCTCGGGGCGCTTGCGCCGCGCGCGCTCGATCTCGGCTGCCCGGATGGAGGGCTGGATCGATCCGACGACGCTGGCGGTGATCTGATCCTGAAGGTCGAACACGTCGGCCATGACGCCGTCGTAATGCTCGGCCCAGAGATGCATGCCGCTGACGGAATCGACCAGCTGAGCGGTGATCCGGATCCTGTCGCCGGAGCGCCTGACGCTGCCCTCGAGCACATATCGCACTCCGAGCTCGCGCCCGATCTGCTGGACGCCGACGTTGCGCCCCTTGTACGTATAGGTCGAGTTGCGGGCGACGACGAAGAAGGACCTGAACCGCGACAGGGCCGCGATGATGTCCTCGACGATCCCGTCCGCGAAGTATTCCTGCTCGGGATCGTTTCCGAGATTGACGAACGGCAGCACGGCGATCGACGGCCTGTCCAGCGACGCGGCGGTGGATGGCCCCTGCGCGGTCGTGGACGGGTCCAGACCTGCCAGGAGGCAATAGACCTTGATCAGCCTGCCGATGTTCTTGAAGCGATGCTCGCCGTGATCCTCGAACTGGTACGGGAGCTTGTCCCTCACCTCTTCATAGACCTTGCCGGAGAGGCAGATTCCCCCCGGCAGCGCCATCTTCTGCAGCCGCGAGGCGACATTGACCCCATCGCCGAAGATGTCCCCGTCCTCCTCGACGATGATGTCCCCGAGATTGATCCCGATCCGCAGTTGGAGCGGCTTGGCGCGCTCGTCGTCGGACGCCTGGGCAATCGCCTCCTGGAGGTCGACGGCGCAGCGGACCGCCTCGATGGGGCTCGAGAACTCGCACAGGAACCCGTCGCCCACGGTTTTCACGAGGCGGCCCCGGTGGGACCGGATCCGCGGCTCGATCACCTGGCGCCGCAGGTCCCGCAGCCGGGCCAGCGTCCCTTCCTCGTCTCTGGACATGAGATCGGAATAACCCACCACGTCCGCGGCGAGCACGGCAGCGAGACGTCTCTGCGCCGTCTGGTCGGAAGAGCTGCTCATGGCCTCCCCGAAACGTCGACGTCGGCACCGGTCATCTACCACTGGAAGGTTTCACTGGAAGCAACGCGCCTTCCCACGATCCTTTCAGGATAAAGCCCGACGGCTGATCTGGTTGCGTCGAGACGACGCGCAAAATCCGTGAAAACTAACATGTTTCAAAGGATTATGTGACTTCCGGCAGGAGCCCGACCTTCTCCTCCGCGAGGCGCTCTCACTGTAGATCGATCAGCGCAATACTGACGCCTAAGACCTTAGGAGAAGATCCCTCAAGTATTCTGCTTTCTTTAACCTTTTAACGTGACGTTTGGTCAAGAACATAAGCAAAGGGGGCAGCGATGTTGGGTCTATTGCGGCGCGCTTCACATACGGGTTCTTTGGACAACGTCGTCCCGATCGCCCCCGAGGAAGCCGCGACGGCAGCCGTGCGCGAGAGCCGTCTCGACCCGGATATCCTGGATGCCCTGGAGGCCGACGTCCTGAAGGCGATCGACGGGGTCACGCAGGCCATCGCGGTGGCGGCCGCGGACGTCGCGGCGGTCGAGAAGGATCTCGCGGCCATCCGTACCCACGCCGGAGAGCTCGCCTCGTCGGGCCGGAAAGCCTCCGAGGAGACCCTCTCCCTCGCCTCCTCGACCGAAGAGCTCGCCGTCACGTCGGCCGACATCGGCCGCGCGATGGATCACGCGAGCCAGCGGATCGACAACGCCGTCGAGGCGGCCCGCAAGGCGAGCGACCTCATCACGCAGCTTTCCTCCGCCACCGCGGAGATCGTCGGCATCGTCGACACCATCGCGACGGTGGCCCGGCAGACCAACCTGCTGGCGCTCAACGCCACCATCGAGGCGGCCCGCGCGGGCGAGGCCGGCAAGGGTTTCGCCGTCGTGGCGTCCGAGGTGAAGGCTCTGTCGACCCAGACGGCACGGGCGGCCGACGACATCCGCCGGCGGATCGACCACCTGCGCGAGACGGCGCACGCCTCGACCGGCGCGGTCGCCGAGGTGGTGGAGGTGATCCAGGGGGTCGGGCCGGTCTTCGATTCGGTCCGCCACGCGGTCGGCGAGCAGAATGCGGCCATCGGGGAAGCATCCCGCCTGGCGGGCCTGACGTCCTCCAGCGTCGGCCGGGTCAGCGAGCGCGCGGGAGACGTGGACGGCATTTCCCTCGAGGCCGGCCGCAGGGCGCACCAGGCCGACCGGGCGACGAGGACCGCGGACGGTTTGGCGAAGGCCCTCGGTCAGCGCTTCGTCACCGTGATGCGCCAGAGCGAACTCGGCGACCGGCGGCGCTCGGATCGCCTGCCCGTGGACCGCCCGGCGACCCTGCGGATCGGCGGACGCAGCGCCTCGACGCGCCTGATCGACATCAGCCAGGGAGGCGTCCTGCTGGCGGCGACCGCCGACCTGCCCGTCGAAGCCGGCGGGACCGGGGAGATCGAGGTCGCGCAGATCGGCCTGGCCGGACTGCGCATCGTGGCGAGGAGCGCCATGGGCATCCATGGCGCCTTCGACCGCTGCGATGCCGAGACCCGCGCCCGCATCGACGGCTTCGTCGCCCAGGTGGAGGCGGCCTACGCGCCGCGCATCCTGCTGGCACGGGACACCGCGGGCCAAGTCGAGGCGATCATCGAGCAGGCCGTGGCGGACGGCCGGCTGTCGAGGGAAGCGGTCTTCGACACGCAGTACCGGCCGGTTGCCGGCACCGATCCGGTGCAATACGCCACCGCGTATCTTCCCGTCTTCGAGCGGATCCTGCCGCCGATCCTGGAGAAGGTCCTGGCCTCCGACCCGGCCATGGCGTTCTGCCTCGCCATCGACCGCAACGGCTACATCCCGGTCCACAACCGGCTCTATTCGCAGCCCCAGCGTCCGGCCGACCCGGTGTGGAACGCGGCCAACGCCCGCAACAGGCGCATCTTCGACGACCGCGCCGGCATCACGGCGGCCCGCTCCACGCGGCCCTTCGCCGTGCAGGCCTATGCCCGCGACATGGGCGGCGGCAAAATCGTCATGATGCAGGAGGTGGATGCTCCGATCCGCGTTCTCGGACGCCATTGGGGCGGGCTGAGAACCGCCTATAGGGCTTAGAGCATCGGACAAGAAGAAAGCATCGGATGGATCCCAAAAGGGCAAGTCCACTTTTCACGTCCGATGCTTTAAGCCTCGAGGGAGAGGGCGCCGCCCATCGTCGGGATCACCGGCACAAGGCCGGTGACGACGTGCGCAGGACGGTGACGATGGGAGCGTGGCTCAGGACGGCACCTCCGCCCCGCTATCCCCCGCCCTTCTACCCCCGCGGGAATTCCAGGCCCATCTCCCGGTAGCGCTCGGGATCGTCGCTCCAGTTCTCGCGCACCTTCACGAAGATGAAGAGATGCACCGGGCTCTCGGCGATCTCGGCGATCTCCTTGCGGGCTGCCTGGCCGATGGCCTTGATGGTCTGGCCGCCCTTGCCGAGCACGATCTTGCGCTGGCTGTCGCGCTCCACGAACACGGTCTGCTCGATCCGCACCGACCCGTCGGGGCGCACCTGCCACTGGTCGGTCTCGACCGTTGACTGATAGGGCAGCTCCTCGTGCAGGCGCTCGTAGATCTTTTCCCGGGTGATCTCGGCGGCGAGCATCCGCAGCGGCGCATCGGAGATCTGGTCTTCCGGATAGAGCCAGGGCCCCTCCGGCATCAGGGCGGCGAGCTGCCGCTTCATCGTGTCGATGCCGTCGCCCTTCAGGGCCGAGATCATGAAGGTATGAGCGAAGGGCACGGCCTCGTTGAGCCGGGAGGCGAGCTCGAGAAGCTTCGAACGCTCGATCAGATCGATCTTGTTGAGGATCAGCACCTTCGGGCGCTTCAGCTCGGGGAGCTTGCCGAGGATCGCCTCGGCCTCCTCGTCGATGCCCTTGCGCACGTCGAGCAGCAGGGCGATCACGTCCGCGTCGCCCGCCCCACCCCAGGCCGATGTGACCATGGCCCGGTCGAGGCGGCGCTTCGGCTTGAAGATGCCGGGCGTGTCCACGAACACGATCTGCGCGTCGCCCTCGATGGCGATTCCGCGCACGAGGGCGCGGGTCGTCTGCACCTTGCGCGACACGATGGAGACCTTCGACCCGACGAGCGAGTTCAGAAGGGTCGACTTACCGGCGTTCGGCGCCCCGATGAGAGCGACGAAACCGGCCTTGGTGGTGGTTTGCTCAGGCTGTTCCATGCTCGTCCTCCGTCCAGACGCCCTCTCTCAAGAGAAGGCTCCGCGCCGCCGCCTGTTCCGCGACCCGCTTCGAACTCCCCTGGCCGAACTCGCTCTCGCTTCCCTTGACCTTCACCATGATCCGGAACTTCGGCGCGTGATCGGGCCCCGACTGCTCGGCGATGGAATAGGTCGGCGGCGGGAGCCCCCTGCCTTGCGCCCATTCCTGCAGGGCGCTTTTCGGGTCCCGCAGGGGGCGGCGGGGCGCCGCCAGCAACGGCTGGAACGAACGCACCACGAGGCTGCGGGCGGCCTCGTAGCCGCCGTCGAGGAACACGGCCCCGATGATCGCCTCGCAGACGTCGGCCAGGATGGTCTGATTGCGCCGCTCGCCCGAATGCGCCTCGCCGGCGCCGAGCTTGAGATGGGGCCCTACATCCCAGGCGATCGCCACTTCGGCGCAGCTCTCGCGCCGCACGAGTTCGGCCAGGCGCCGGGACAGCTCGCCCTCGGGGGCGCCGGGGAAGGTCCCGTAGAGCAGTTCGGCGATGGACAGGCCGAGGACGCGATCCCCGAGGAATTCCAGCCTCTGGTAGCTCTGGCCGGCGGCCTGCGGGGCGCTGACATGGGTCAGGGCCTCGTCGAGGAGTTCTGGCTTTTCAAAACGGTAGTCGAGCTTCTTCAGAAGCTCGTCGAGGTTCGGCTTGCGACGTTTCACGGCTTACCGGATCCGCTCGAAGAGACGGTTCCAGCGGATCTTCTGCGGCCATTCCCACGGGCGCCACAGGGAGGCGCTCTCGTCGATCGAGAAGAAGATGATCTCGGCGCGGCCCACCAGATTCTCGAACGGCACCTGCCCGACGCTGGCCTCGTCCCGGGAATCCGTCGAGTTGTCCCGGTTGTCGCCCATCATGAAGAAATGGCCGGGCTGCACCGTGTAGACGTTGGTGTTGTCCCAGTAGCCGCGGTCGCCGTCGCGCTCGATGACGAA
>NZ_JAMXFI010000062.1:16765-46015 GCF_025460875.1 Microvirga yunnanensis | reverse complement strand
CTTCATCGCTGCCAGGTAATCCTCGAGGCTGACCGTCGGGCGCTCACCCGAGCGGAGCCGGTCGAACGTGTCGGCCATGAACAAGCGGTAACGCGTGCTCGGATGTTCGGGGGCGAGCATGCGGACTTCCCCGTCATCCAGGGTTGCGCATTGCGCCGTCTCGCCCCGGTCAATCAGGTAAGCGTTGCCCGTGGCGATCCGCCACTCGAAGTCCCCGCCTGGAGCCATGGAGGCGAAGGTGTAGCCTACCTCGACCGTGAAGAGCGTTCCAGCATCGTCACATAGGACGACATGGGCGTGGTCTTCGACCGGCTCGTCATGGATCCGATTGGCGACGGAGGCTGCTACGATGCGCAAGGTTCCCTGCGCAAGCGAGAGGGCTGCATCGATGCCGTGGATGCCGAGATTGCGCAGTGCTCCGCCGCCTCCGATCGTCGGGTCGAGCATCCACCCGACCCCATCCTCGCGGTAACGTTGAGGAGGGCCGTTGACGATCCGGAAATGCGCATGGGCAATCCTGCCGAGACGCCCCTCCGACTCAAGCGCTGCCATTGCGCCGAAAGCGGGACCGAAACGATTGGGAAGAGGCACAGCAACGAAACTGTCTCGTTCCTGGACAGCCTTCAGGATCTCCCTCAAGACGCCGGTCGTGGGGGCGGCGGGCTTTTCGAGAACCATTGAAATGCCGGCGGACACCACCTTCAAGACAAGGTCTGGAACATCCGCAGGCGAACCCATGACGACGGCCAAGTCGGGCCTTGTCTCGAACGCCCCTTCGATATGAGCACAGGCGGGGACATCGAGGGACCGGGCGAAAGCGGCCGCGCTTCTTGGATCATAATCCCAGACAGCTGAGATCTCGCCGCCCGAAGATCTCACCGCATCCAGATGCATCCCAGCGTGCCAGTGACTCACCCCCAAGAGACAAACCCTCATGTTCCGACCTATCCAGCTGCCCACTTGCTGGATATCCTACAAGCTGATATGTATCAAGCCAGATTTCGCCTGGATCGGGCTGCGGCCTCAAAGAGGAGTGGAGAATGTCCGGCTTGAAAGGCATAAAGCCCTTGACCAAGCCCCCCTCACTGCATGTGACAGTGCAGGAGAGTTTGCGCGGCTATATCGAGGACAACCAGCTCAAAGCCGGGGATGCCTTGCCTCCGGAATCTTTCCTCGCTCAGCAGCTCGGCGTCAGCCGCAACTCTGTTCGGGAAGCGATCAAGGCGCTCGAGTCGGTAGGGATTTTGGAGACGCGTCGTGGCATCGGCGTCTTCGTGAAGGAATTCTCGTTCCAGCCACTTCTCGACAATCTCGCCTATGGCCTTGGTGACGCTTTGCGGGACGTCGAAGAGCTTCGCGACCTGCGTCGTGTTCTTGAGACTGGGCTCATCCACAAGACCGTAGAGATGATCAGCGAGGAAGATCTCGCTGCTTTGCGCCAGGTCACGGAGCGCATGCGTCAGCGAGCCGAGCGCGCCGAGAGCTTTGCCGAGGAAGACGAGCAGTTCCACCGGCTGCTGTTCCGCTGCCAAAACAACCGAATGCTCACCGGCTTGATCGAAGTCTTCTGGAGAGCTTTCTACAAGGCTTCCAACTTCGCCAATCTGGCCAATTCCAACCCGCTCTCCACGTGGCGCGACCACCATGAGATCGTTGAGGCGGTTGCGGCGCGTGATGTCGAACGGGCCCGGGAGAGGCTCGACAAGCACTACGAGGGTATTCTCGAAGTGATCGCCAATAACAGAAAGTCAACCAAAAGTTAGAGGGAGGAAATGATGCAACTGAAGGCTTTGACACGAACCATCTCCGTCGCGGCGTTTCTCGGAGCAACGGCTCTGACGACTGCGGTGGCGGCCCAGGAGCCGAAGACCGTCACCGGCGGCTTCGACGTCGGCCCTGGCGGCTTCCAGGGCAACTTCAACCCGCTGGCGGCGACGGGCGGATTCACCTGGCTCAACGTCTACTTTGAGCCTTTGGTCAACTATAACGCTGACCTGACAGCGATCGAGGGAGCTCTCGCCACCGAGTATTCCGTCAACACGGACAAGACCGAATACACCTTCAAACTTGCCAAGGAGACTTGGCACGACGGCAAGCCCTTCACATCCAAGGATGTGAAGTTTACGGTCGACCTCGCCAAGAACGGCGAGACCGGAACAGTCTTTGCCGCCCGCGTCAATGCGGTCTCCTCCGTTGAGACGCCCAATGAGCGCACCGCAATCATCAAGCTCTCGCGTCCGGACGCCGGCTTCCTGGCGACACTGACGAAGCTCATGATCCTTCCTGAGCATGCGCTTTCCGGCACAACGCCGAAGGAGCTGGCGACCAGCACGTGGTGGGCCACCAAGCCGATTGGAACCGGACCCTTCAAGTTTAAGCAATACGTGACGGATCAGTACGTCGAGCTGGTAGCCGACGACGATTACCGCCTTGGCCGGCCGAAGGCGGACCGGGTGATTAACCGCTACTTCAAGAACACGGCCGCGGCCGTGGCGGCGCTGCGCGCGGGCGAAATCCAATTCACCTATGTCGAGCCCGATGATGTCTCAGCGTTTAAGGACAACAAAGGGTTCCACGTCATCGAAGGGCAATCCTTCGTCGTCAACTATCTCGGTTTCAACCAGCAGGTCCCGCTCTGGAAGGACGTCCGCGTGCGCCAAGCCGTGATGCACGCCATCGACCGCCAAGCCATCATCGACAGCCTCTATGGCGGAGCGGCGACCGTTGCCAACTGCGGCTATGTGGCCAAACAGCTTGTCCCGGAAGGCTTGAGCCCATACCAGTACGACCCGGCCAAGGCCAAGAGTCTTTTGGCGGAAGCGGGCTGGGACAAGATCAATGGCAACAAGCCCATCACTTGGCTCACCTATTACAACACGCCCCAAGCTGCTAACGTCATGGCGGCCGTTCAGGCGATGCTCGCGCAGGTCGGCATCAACGTGGTGCCACGCGTGGTCGACACGCCGACCTATAACGGCATCATCTACGCCGGCAACCCTGACTTTACCCAGTTCCCGCTCGTTTACGCCGGGCTTCAGAATGGGCCGGATCCGTCGGGTCTCAATATCGGCCTGAACGCGGCCCAGAAGCCCCCAGCGGGGGCAAATTTCCTGCGCATCGACATGCCGGAGCTGACCAAGGCGTTTGATACGGCGCTTGCCGAAACCAATCCGCAGCAGCTCAACGCTCGCTATCAGGATGTGTGCAAAGCGATGAACGCCAATCTGCCCTGGGCCACCATGTGGGTCGCGAATCGCTACGGCGTCGCCTCGGCGAAGCTCAAGGACTTCGTCTGGGTCCCCGCTCCCGCCGGCGGACCTTACAACGCCCACCCGGAGAAATGGTCGATCGAGAAGTAGGCTCATCTGGCGGAGCATCGGGAGGGCGGCTCGCTCAGGCTTTGGCCGCCTTCCCCAAACGACAAGGGCATTCTCATGCTGTCATACATCCTGAGGCGACTTGGCACCGGCCTGTTGATGCTCGTCGCACTGAGCATGCTCGTGTTCATCCTTCTGCGCTTAGCGCCAGGTGATCCGATCGACGCCTATGTGAATCCGAATGTTGCCATGTCCCAAGCGGAGATGGATGCTCTAAGGACCCGTCTCGGGCTGGATCAGCCCTTACCCCTTCAGTATCTCGCATGGCTGCAGGCTGCCGTCACCGGTGATCTCGGCTACTCGATCCAGCGCAATGGCGTGAGGGTTCTGCCCCTCGTCATCGAACGGATAGGCCCTACCATCCTGCTGATGGCAGCCGGGCTTGCCATCGCAATCGTGACCGGCATTGCAGCGGGCATCCTCAGCGCTGTCAGGCGCAATTCCCCGACTGACATCGGCTTTTCCGTCGTCGCCTTCTTTGGCATTTCCAGCCCGGCCTTCCTGACGGCAATCCTCGGACTTTACCTGTTCTCGGTCGTCCTACGCTGGGCGCCGTCCGGTGGGATGCTGACACCTGGCACCCCATTCTCGGTGGGTGACCTCCTGTCTCACCTCATCCTGCCCGCATGCCTGCTGTCAATCGGCCACGCTGCGCTGATCATGCGCTACATGCGCGCCTCCCTTCTTGAGGTTTTGAACCAGGATTATGTCCGAACCGCCCGGGCGAAAGGCGTGAAGGAGTTTTGGGTGATCATGAAACATGCGGCTCGTAACGCGCTCCTGCCGGTCGTTACTCTCATCGGGTCAACCATCGGCATCGCCGTCGGCGGCGCAATCTTCATCGAGAGTGTGTTCAACTGGCCCGGCATGGGTTTGCTGCTGATCAATGCCGTCGACACGCGTGACTATCCAGTCATCATGGGGGCCACGCTGATCATCGGAGCCTGCGTCATCGTGGTCAATCTCTTGACCGATATCACCTACGCCGCGGTCGATCCTCGCATCCAGGTGGCCTGACAATGAGCGCTGCAGTTGCTATTCTTGGATCCAGCAAAGGACCCACTGCCCGAGCCTTTGGCCGGTTTGTCACTAACCGACTCGCGTTGGCGGGACTTGTCGTCCTCATCGCCATTCTCATTGCGATCCTGACCTATCCGCTCTGGTGGGCGTATACACCCAACCAAATCGACCTGCGAGCCCTCAACAAGGGCCCCAGCGCCAGCCACTGGTTTGGAACCGACGGCGTCGGCCGTGACGTCTTCGCGCGTCTGATGCAGGGCGGCCGTGTCTCGCTCCTCGTCGCCGTCATATCGGTCGGGATCTCACTGGTGATTGGCTTCCTTGTGGGGGCCATTTCCGCTTTCAGCGGCCGGTTGGCAGACGGTGCTATCATGCGCCTTGTCGACCTTGCCATGACGCTCCCGCCGGTGATCCTTCTCCTTGTGCTCGCCTCAATTGTCGGCACGGGTATCGTCCCGACCATCGCTGTCATCTCGTTGCTGTCCTGGCCCGTGCTGTCGCGCATGGTTCGCGCTCGCCTTCTCGAACTGCGTGAGCGTGACTTCGTTGTCGCGGCACGTGGCATGGGCGCCGGGATGGGGCACCTGCTGTTTCGGCACGGCCTCCCGAACTGCATCGACATCCTCGTGGTCTATGCAACTCTGCAGATCGCCAACGCAATCCTGCTCGAGGCTGGCCTCTCCTTCCTCGGACTCGGGATTGCTCCCCCGGAGGCCAGTTGGGGCAATATGCTGAACGCCGCGCGCTCGACCAGCGTGCTCGAGCAGTATGTCTGGCAGTGGATGTTCCCGGGCGCGGCGCTCGTCATGACGGTGCTGGCGATCAACTTCGTTGGCGACGGCCTGCGCGACGCCTTCGACCCACGTTCCGATCTTCAATAACCAAGCAAAAAAGGTTCACTATGACTAATTTCCGCGGCGTCGTTCCTCCCGTTGTCACTCCTCTGACCGAGAACTTTGAGGTCGACTATCCATCCTATACCAGGGTTCTGGAACATCTCATTGCAGGTGGCGTGCATGGCCTCTTCGTGCTCGGCTCGACAAGTGAGGTGATCTTCCACGACGAGGCAACCCGGCGTCAGATCCTCGAACACACCGTGAAGGTAGTGAACGGACGCCTGCCGGTTTTAGCCGGTGTCATTGATCCGACCACAGACCGGGTTATCGGTCACGCCAGAACGGCGCAGTCGATCGGGGTCGATGCCGTCGTTGTGACGGCCCCCTTCTATACCCGCACGAGCCAGCCGGAGGTCGTTGACCATTTCCGCTACGTGCGTGAAGAGATTGATCTACCCGTCATCGCCTACGACATTCCGGTCTGCGTGCATACCAAGCTGGAGCGTAAGACAACGGTGACCCTGGCTCGCGAGGGCACCATCGCCGGACTGAAAGACTCGAGCGGCGACGATGGCAACTTCCGGTTCTGCCTGCTTGATCTCATGGACAAGCCCGACGTCTTTCTCATGACGGGTTCTGAGATCGTCGTCGATAATGTCCTTCAGATGGGAGCGCATGGTGTGGTCCCGGGCCTCGCGAATGTGGACCCGCACGGCTACGTGCGGCTGTGGGACCACGCTCAGGCAGGGGATTGGGAGGCAGCGCGCAAGGAGCAGGAGCGCCTGTGCCGGCTCTTTGAAATGGTCTGGGTCTCGCTCCCCCGTACCAGTGCGGGGTCGGCCGGGGTCGGCGCTTTCAAGACGGCCATGCGCGCCCTCGGGGTCATTCCCACCAACACGATGGCCCGGCCTCAGCGCTCCCTCAACGCTGAGGAAGCCGCAAAGGTGGAGGAAATCGTCCGTGCTTCGGGACTCGCGAGCTGAAGCCATGCATGTCGCCCCGATCCTGGATATCTCCGGCCTCAAGACGGTGTTTCGCATCGGCGGCCGTCCAGTGGCCGCCGTGCAGGATCTGAACCTGACGATTGCGCCAGGCGAAACCCTGGCACTGGTCGGGGAATCCGGATCGGGCAAGTCCGTCACCAGCCTGTCGGTCATGGGTCTTCTCCCCAGAGGAGTGGGACAGGTGGCCGAGGGCTCAATCCGGTTTCGGGGCAACGCGGGACAAGCGCAGGACCTTACCAAACTCGATGCCGAGAGCATGCGGCAGATCCGAGGCAATGACATCGCCATGGTCTTCCAGGAGCCCATGACGAGCCTCAATCCGGTCTATACTATTGGCGAGCAGATCGCCGAGCCCATGCGCATCCATCTCGGTCGCAGCCACAAGGATGCGGCGGCTGCCGCGATCAAACTCTTGGCTGATGTCGGCATCCCCGATCCCGAGCGGCGTGCCAGGCAGTATCCGCACGAACTCTCAGGCGGCATGCGCCAGCGTGCCACCATCGCGATGGCGCTTGCCTGTGATCCGGTCCTTCTGATTGCCGATGAGCCGACCACCGCGCTCGATGTAACGATCCAAGCCCAGATCCTCGACCTCCTGCAGAAACTGCAGGCGGAACGGGGTATGGGGATCCTGTTCGTGACCCATAACTTGGGCGTGGTGGCGGAAATCGCTGACCGGGTGGCGGTGATGTATGCCGGCCGGATCGTCGAAACGGGCAGCGTTGCCGAGGTATTTGCACATCCACGCCATCCTTACACGATCGGGCTGATGCGCTCGATCCCGAAGCTGGGAGAAGCGACCGCATTGAAGCGGCAAGGTACCCCACTGCCGACGATCGCGGGCTCTGTGCCGAGCCTGATCCAGCTTCCGAACGGCTGCTCGTTCGCCCCACGCTGCCCCTACGCCATCGATGCATGCCGGGCGGACGTTCCACCCTTGTATGATACAGGAACTGGTCAGAGGAGCCGCTGCATCAGATGGCAGGAGGTCTAAACATGCAGGAGCCGCTGCTCTCGGTCAGGGGCTTGACCAAGCATTTCACGCCAACAGGCTTTTCCCGCGGATCCGTCGTTCGCGCGATCGAGGATGTCTCCTTTGATGTACCACGCGGAAAGGTCGTCGGCCTCGTAGGCGAGTCAGGCAGCGGAAAAACCACAATCGGGCGGTCTGTGCTGCGCTTGATCGAGCCAACGTCCGGTGAGGTGCGCTTCGATGGGACCGACATTACGAAACTTTCTGCAGCCCAGATGCGCCGGCAACGCAAGAGCATGCAGTACATTTTCCAGGATCCATTCGCGAGCCTGTCGCCGCGCATGACCATCGGGCAAATCCTGACGGAAGGTCTCGAGATCCAGCGTGTGGGGACGCGCCAAGAGCGAATCCAACGCGCGAAAGCCGCTCTTGCCGCGGTCGACCTACCGGCCGACGCCTTCGGCCGCTATGCGCATGAATTCTCAGGCGGGCAGCGCCAGCGCATTGGGATCGCTCGAGCCTTGGCGCTCGAACCCCAGCTGATCGTGGCCGACGAACCTGTTTCGGCGCTGGACGTCTCGATCCAGGCTCAGATCGTCAACCTGCTGCGGGATCTGCAGGTCCGCCTCGGATTGACGATGCTGTTCATCTCGCACGACTTGGCAGTCGTCGAATACATCTGTGATACGGTCATCGTTCTCTACTTGGGGCGCATCATGGAGATTGCGCCGAGTGAGAAGCTCTATGCCGATCCGCGCCACCCATATACGCGCGCTCTGCTCTCGGCGATCCCGTCTCCAGATCCCAACAAGGCCCGTACTCGACCAGAGTCTGACTGGGGATATCCCCAGCCCCGCCAACCCGCCTTCCGGGTGTGTGTTCCGCACCCGTTGTCCGTACGCGACTGAACAATGTGCGGCGGTGGTGCCTCCACTCGAAGAAGTCTCCCCTGGTCACTTCAAGGCCTGCATCCGGCACGACGTCAGCGGATGACAAATTGTTGCATAAGGTCCTGTGGTTCATGAAGGGAATGAAGACAATCTCGACCTGCGATCCCGCAGCCGTCCCGAGTACAAGCAGGATTTTTGCAGGGTAGACCCCGCAATTTTACGATCTTCTTCGCAAGAAGACCGTTCGCCAGACTTTCACCACAGAAAAACAGGAGGGAGGCCCATGACTTCGAAAGCTCTCACAAGATCGCTGGCCGGCAGCGCCGTCGCCATCGGTCTTTCCGTGAACGTCGCGGTGGCAGGATCTGATTGGCCAGATCTTCCGGTCGGGGTGAAGAACGGGATCTTCGCTCATATCGCCGATACGATTTATGTCGGTCTAGGCTCAGCTGGAACAGCCTTCTACTCGCTCGATCTTAAGGATCGTGCAAAAGGTTGGGTGACGCGGTCTGCCTTCCCAGGGCCTGCCACGAATGGCGCAGCGGTCGCGACCTCGAACGGGCAGATCTTCGTCTTCAGCGGCCATGGCAAACCAACCCCAGATGCCAAGTCTCCGATCATCTTCGATACCGTCTACCGGTATGACCCAGTCGCTGACAAATGGGCCAGCGTTGATACAAAGACCCCAGTGGGACTGTCGGGTGCAAGGGCATTCAGCATCCCTGACGGCAGTATCGCCATTGTCGGAGGATACAACAAAGAGCTCTTCGACAAGTATTTGGCTGATGTGAGTTCTATCGATAAGAATAAGAGTCCGCAGGAAACGGGCGTCTGGTCAGCTCTTACATGAGCATGCAACCCGGGGCATACCGATGGAACGACAAACTGCTTGCGTTTGATCCTGCCGGTGATCGTTGGAGCGAACTTGGCGATAATCCATTCCTGCCGAACTGCGACTCCGGCCTTGTACAGACAGGTGAGGGCGCCTTCCTGATGATCAGTGGCGAGATCAAACCCGGGCTACGCACCCCTAACACCAAAGCGATCAAGATCACTCGCGACAATGTCGAATGGGAGCAACTCCCAGATCTGCCCGCCCCCTCGCCAGAAGTCCTTCAGGAAGGGATAGCCGGCCCACATGCTGGCGCTGTTGGAGCCGACGTGCTTGTGGCCGGCGGCGCGAACTTCGCAGGGGCTCGCGCCCGTGCTGAAGCTGGACGCTGGTTTGCTCATGAGGGACTTAGCAAGGCTTGGCGCAAAGAAATTTATGTCTGGAACGGGGCAGTGTGGACCCAAGTCGGCCAACTCCCGATTGGACTCGCCTATGGCGCGTCATTCAGTACACCTGACGGAGTGTTGATCGTCGGTGGGGAAGATGAACGAGGCGCCGCTCGGCCAGAGGCGTTCTTGCTGAAGTGGGACGGAGAAGCTGTCACGATCGAAAACTAGATAGCCTTCGGCTCCATGACTAGGCTGATGCCTGTTCGGATCGCTGCTTTCGCCGAGCCCCTGGCCCGGCGTTTTCTTGTTTGGTCCAGACTTGCAGTGACGGTCATTAACAGGGGCGAAGGCGCAAGCACTTCGGCTTTTATGAGAAGCAACATCAGAACGCGGCCAGCCTCGCTTGGATAGCGCGCCTGTTAGCAATAACCAGACAATTGGACGGTTGTGATCTCAGCCGCTGCGCCATGTAATCAGGTTTTATGGAACTACGCTTGGCACCGGCTTAGAGACCATAGCTAGTTCCATAATGTTTGTTCAGCGCGACTGCCTTGTAGCCGCAAAGTTAAAATGTCCCACCGTAGCAAGCTAGGAATGTCACACTCCCCTGGACCGACGGGCATGGGAGTGTGGCATGGGCTGGGTCGAGATGAGCGAAAGGGAGCTTCGCCGCGCTGAGGTGCTGGCATCGCTGTTGGCAGGCCGCCTGACGATGACCGCAGCGGATGGCCTGATGGGGATCCCCCGGCGCCAGGCCCATCGACTGGCCCGGCAGTTTACCGAGCATGGTGCGGCTGGCTTGCGTCACCGGGCCCGCGGACGGCCTTCCAATCGTGGGTTGGGGCCGCATGTGCGCCAGATGGCGATCGCCTACGTCACGGAGAACTTGAACTCGGGCGGTATTCGGACGGATCTCCTCAGAAAGGAGAGCGGCAAGGTGACTTATGCCGAGTTCTTTGCTGTTCAACCCTTCAAATCGCGCTTGCGGTGTTTCAGGCGGAGGGCATTAGCTTTAGACGCAACCCACTGTGAGAGATCACAATGGGCTGCTCGCCCCTTCAACGGCCTTATCACCAGCCACGGTCATAGGACTCACGTTGTTCCCAGTATGGCCGCTCATAATCACGACGCCACCAAGGCCGCGTCCAGGGCGGCGGGCCGTAGCCGCGACGCCAGTACGGGCGATCGTAGCCGCGTTGCGGCGGACCTTCGTACCGACGCTCATAACGCGGCGGGTCATAGTACTGGATGTGCTGCACCGAGGTCCCGGACGCATCAGGGATCACTGCGGGGTTCGTTATCGGGCTTGCGGATGCCGACTGGGATGCAAATCCACCGGCAGAGAGGGCCAGAGCCAAGACCACTTTCTTCAACATGTTACCTCCCAAGGCGATGATCTGAGATTGCGCCTTAGGGAGTGAACCTGCTCTGAATGTCGATCTGTCTAAACGTTCATCTTATCTTCTGCCTTCCAGACGCCAGACCTTCACCCGCGACAATCGCGTGACCATCGTCGAGATGAGCAACAATCTTCTCGTGGAAAAGAGCATCGCTGAGTGGTTTGGATTGCTAAGATGATCGGCCCCCTTTGGGTCGGCATGGAGAGGGTGCCAAGGTAGGCTTGTCTGTTGGGACTAGTTTGGAAGCGCGTCGTTCGGGTTCACTGCTACGTCCGCAATGGTTTCAACGACCGTTCCAGCTACAATAGGAGGCGCTCCTAGCGAGATGGTGATAGCCGAAGAGCATGTAGGGCACGCATAGACCGTACCACTCTGGAGGGCACCCGAACTTTCGATATCGACGCTGTAGCACTTCACGCTCAGCAGTGGTTCTTCGCACTTTGGACAGGTCGCTGGCATGGCACACTCTTGGTCACGGAGGTCAAGTGAACCTCAGGAACGCCATTTGGTCAATTGAGGCTAACAGAGTTCGGCTGAACCTGGTGCGATCGAGAGCACTTTAGATCAGCAAGATCACGAGGAGGAACAGCCCAATTAGCCCTATTGCGACGATTAAAGCCCACGCCACCCATGTGGGCCAGCCTGGCCGTGGGAGATTGCCAGAGCCCATCGTCGCCTCCTCGAGTGGCGGTACTCGCAAGCTATCTGGTCACTTGAAACGCAGAGTCTCGTAGAACAGCAAGCCCCGCAAACCAATCAGGATGATTAAGGCCCAAGTGGCCCAGTACCGCCAGCCTGATGAAGGTAGGTCTCCAAACACGCCGGTTCCCTCTGAGCAATGGTTGTGCTCCTGGAAGTGGCTGAGAGTGAGGCATCAACTAAGTTGATGCCCAAGCCCCTTAGCAACGCTCTGGCCGGCTAGAGTGTAAATCGGCGTGAAACTCCTGACCCCTTCAAGAACATGCGCAAACTCCTGAATACTCACGACAAATGGCAGTGGTAAAGGGGTCACGATCGGCGCCTATTGTGACCCTCCTGTTCTGACCACAAAACTAATCCGCTCATGAGGTTGCGCCTTATCAACACCGGGGTGCCAGTTCGGAGCCGAATGACACCTAACAGGGTGTGGTGACTGCCCTTGATGCGCTCGCCTGATTTTTTGCACCTGTCTTCGTTCCTGACTCTCTCAGGAGCGAACGGTGATCCGCAGTCACTGGGGTTAGTCCGTCAAGCATGTGCGCGACGAAGCTTGCTGCTGCAACTTTGTTCAGGCAGAAATTCTGCATGCGGGCTTCCAGAGTACCTAACAGAGGCGTAGTCGCGCCACCCGGGTTCCTGTGCATGAGCAATAGTCCGCGCTGGTCTGCCTCAGGACCATGGCCTTTCGTTGGCTCACAGGCCCTGCATATACTTTAAAGTCCTATTTCGGTCAAAAAAGTACAGATCAAATGCAGTTGTGGCTGTAGTCGACCGCCAATCCTCATCGTAGGCTTTCCGACCAGCCTTCCATGGGGAGGGGAGGGGAAGAGTGGGAGCCTCATGGCGCCTTCAGGTCAAGTAATGGGGTACGATTTCATTATTGCCGGGGGAGGCTCCTCCGCCTGCGTGGCTGCGACGCGGCTCGTTCGTGATTTCGGCTGCCGTGTGCTTCTGATCGAGCGGGGAGCGGCCAGAACGGCTTCGATAATGCGCATGCCCGCAGGCTACATGAAATACCTTGCCCGCGACGACTTTCTCGAAATGCACCGAACCCTGCCGCAGGAGCGTCTGGGAGGGCGCGCACCGATCGTGCCCCAGGCCAAGGTTCTGGGCGGCGGCAGCGCTGTCAACGCCATGGTCTACATGCGCGGCCAGCAGGAGGATTACGACGCCTGGGATACCTATCTCGGTGCAGGCTCGGGCTGGTCCTACGCGGATTTGCTTCCGCACTTTAAGGCGCTGGAGCGCAACACCAAGTTCAACAACGCCTATCACGGGATCGATGGGGATCTTCTTGTCTCCGACCCGGGCAATCTTTGCGACCTTACGCAGGATTTCATCCTTGCGGCTCAGGAAATGGGCCATCCCTACAATCCGGATTTCAATGGCCGCCGACAATCCGGCGTCGGCGTGATGCAGCACACGATGGGCCGGAACAGTGCTGGCCGGATGGTGCGCTGCGATGCCGTGTCGGCGTTCCTGTCTCAGGTGTTCGACGATCCCCGCCTGACAGTGGCGACCGACGCGCTCGTCACTAAGATTGTCATCGAGGATGGACAGGCGGTCGGTGTGGAATACCGTCAGCACGGACAGACATTGCGCGCCCATGCCGACCGGGAGGTGCTGGTCGCTGCCGGCACCTATAACACGGCGAAACTCCTCATGCTGTCGGGCATCGGTCCGGCGGATCATCTGAGGGAACACGGTCTTCGCGTCGTGGCCGAACTTCCGGGAGTCGGGGCCAATCTGCAGGACCATCATGAGGTGCCCGTCATCGCATCCACGAACCGGCCGAGCGGCTATTTCGGACAGGACAAGGGCTGGCGCATGGTCCGAAACGGCCTGCAATACATCCTGTTCGGCACCGGCCCGGTCACGACGACAGGGATCGAATCCTGCCTGTTCTACGATCCTGACGGCGGCGAGAGGCCCACCATTCAGCTCTATTGCGCCCCCATTGTCTACCTAGACCGCGATGTCTCGGACGCGAAGCCAACGCACGGCGTCACGCTCACCTCGTGCCTGCTCCGGCCGAAGGCGAGGGGAAGCGTCCGTCTGCGCAGCGCAGATCCGTCCGATCAGCCGCTGATCGACGCGAACTTCTTCGGCCACGCCGACGATCTGCGCCTGACGGTCGCCTCGCTCCATGTCGCCCGGCAGCTGCTCGCCACAAAGCCGATCAATTTCAAGATCGCCCGGGAGCTTCTTCCCGGCAGCAGCATCGCAAGCGACAAGGCGCTCGTCGATTACTGCGGCAGGACCGTCAAAACCAATTATCACCCGTCCGGCACTGCCCGCATGGGACCCGATGGCGACACGATGGCCGTGCTCGATAGTCAGATGCGCGTGCGAGGTGTCGATGGCCTACGGGTGATCGATTGCTCCGCCATACCGTTCCTCCCATCGGCTAACACCAACGCGGCCGCCCTGATGCTCGGTCATCGCGCGGCCGAGTTCGTCGCGGCGCCAAGCCATCACCCCATCGAGAAACGGCCTTATGAAACTCTATCTTAGAAGAAGGGAGAGCCGGGAAGGCTTTTAACTGGCCGACTTGCTCGTTCTGAAGTGTTAGCCGCGACCCTCCAAAGGAGGCGTGGAACAAGAGCCGCCGAAGAGCGGCCATGCGAGGAAACAGCCTGCTACACCATATGGAGGGCGGCGCAATGGAACGTAAATCAGTTCCCGTGTATGAGGTTATCGTATTTCCACCATCGGCGTCGTTTCGATGGAACGTCCATGATTACCCCCACCATCTGGCGAAGTGGCACTATCACGTCGAATATGAACTGCATCTGATCCAGAACTCATCCGGGACCATGATGATCGGCGATTATGTCGGTCCCTTCGAGCCCGAGTGCCTTGTCCTGACGGGACCGAACCTGCCTCACAACTGGCTGAGCGACACGGGCAGCCTCACCATACCCGACAGGGACATGCTGGTTCAGTTCAGTCCCGAATGCGCCGACCGGATCTGCGGCAATTTTCCCGAGTTCGAAGAGATTCAGGTTCTCCTGGCCGAGGCCGCTTTCGGGCTTCTGTTTTCGGGCGAGACCGCGCGGAAAGGCGCATCCATTCTTCGGCAGATCGGCCGCGCGCAGGGTGCTCAGCGGATGATCCTATTCCTGGACCTGCTCGCAATATTAGCCAAAAATCCGTCCGAGCGGAAAATCCTGTCGCATCGTGCGCCAGCTGCAACCACTCCTTCCCGCCCGTCGGAGAAGGCGGAGCGCGCGATCAACTATATCCACAGCAACTATTTTTCCGACATTCATCTGACGACGGTTGCCCAGCTTTGCGGCATGGATCCCAGTGCATTCTCGCGCTTCTTCAAGAAGCAGACGGGTCATACCTTCGCGAAGTTCGTCAACCAAACCCGCATCTACTCGGCCTGCACGCTCCTGGCCCAAACGGACAGATCAGTCACTGAAATCTGTTTCGATGTGGGATTCAACAACATCGCGAACTTCAACCGCCAGTTCGTGAAGTTCTGTGGTCAGACGCCAAGCGCCTATCGCAGGACGGCGCATCGCTGCACGACGTCGACGTCTCCCCCGATGCAGGGGCGGTCTTTCGTGCCGGCCACATACGGAAGTCACGAGAGAAAGGATAAAAAAGTACAGACCGCGATTAACGGAGGCGTGGAAGCCTTCGCGACCGCTCCATAAACTTCTCATGGAAGTCGCGCGAAGCGTCCGGATGCCGCCCGCGAGATGAATAGGAGCGCTCCGTTCTGCCTCGCTCGCCCAGCGTCTGCGAAAGAACACGTGGTTTGCCTCCAGGAAGAGGCGCCGCACAATTAGACTCCAAGCAACGCCAACCCATTGGCTTGGGGTCAAGGTAGGGAGGAAAAGCGATGTACCACATCAAGAGTCTGGTTGCCTCTACACTTACCGCGGCATTGCTGGCGAGCACGTCGCCAGCCTTTGCCGATTTCTGGTCGGATGCCGCCAAAGGCCTGCAGGGAACGACCATTCGGGGCATTTCCGAGAGCACGCCACCGTCCAACTACGCCAAGGATGTTCTCGGCCCAGCTTTCACCAAGGCCACCGGCATCAAGGTCGAGTTCGAGGCCACGTCCTGGGACCAGATGTACGACAAGGCGATTAAGGACATGGAGGCCAATACCGGTATCTATGACTTCGTCTATATCGAGCAGGACATCATCTACAGCTATCTCGCCCGCAATTTCCTGGTCGATGTCACGCAGGCGCTTAACGAGAACCCCAATCTCAAATCGCCTGATTTCGACGTGTCAAAGTTCACGAGCTTCGTCGACAACTTCAAGAACGACAAGGGCGACCTGTTCGGCGTGCCGATGGAGGCCTTCGTCAAGGTCTATCTCTATCGCAAGGACCTGTTCGAGGACCCGAAGATCAAGGAGGCCTACAAGGCCAAATACGGTACCGACCTGGCGCCCGCGAAGGATCACAAGGAGTATCGCCAGATTGCCCAATTCTTCACCGAATGGGGCAAGGCCAACGGGCAGGAGCTTTGGGGGACGACCGTACAGGCGGCCTCGGGTCATCCTGCCTCCGTTTATGAACTGGTCGAAAGCGTCTTTCCGACCTTCGGCGTCTACAACTGGGGCATCGATACCAAGACCTATGCCGCATCGGTTGCCAATGGCGGGCGCCTGAACAGCCCGGAGGCCAAGGTGGGTTTCTCCTGGTGGATCGGCAATCTTGCCTATGCGCCGCCGGAATCGACCTCGAGCACCTGGGATGAGGTGGCGGCAACCTTCGCAGCAGGACGCGTCGCGCAAGGTCTGGTCTATGGCGAGAACGCAGCCTGGATCGCCACGGACAGCAAGAAGTCGAACGTGGTTGGGAAGGTCGGCGTTGCGCTTCCGCCGGTCGAGCCCGGCGTCCTCGACCAGGCGGCCTCCGGCGCGGGATATATCGGCTACTACGATGGGGGCGCCTTCGGCATTCCTCATTCCTCCAAGAACAAGAAGGCTGCTCTTCTCTGGCTGGAATATATCGGCCAGGAATCGGTGCAGGCCGACTGGGCGCTTGCCGGATCCCGCATTACCCACAAAGCGACCTATGACGATCCGAAGGTCAAGGAGCAGGACAAGAAGGTCGACGGGTACTACACGCTCATGCGCGACAAAGGACCTCTCTTCCGCGGCGCTCCCGCGTTCCCGTTCCACAACCAGGTCCGCGAGGCGATCGCCCCCTTCATCTACCAGGCGATCACGGGCGAGCTGAAGCCGGACGAGGCTCTCGACAAGGCCGCCGCAGCCGCCGACGCCGAGCTGAAGACTCTCGGCTATCGCAAGTGACGCCTTCTTTCGTTAGGCCGAACGGGCCACCGCGCCTTGGTGCGGTGGCCATTTAACCCCGGACGTCCCGAACGGCAGCGACCGGTTTGCAGGAGCACTCCATGCGTTCGAATTCGGTGGGATGGCTTTTTCTCGCGCCGACCCTCCTCATCCTATTTGTCTTCGGCGTCGTTCCGTTCCTCTACGTGCTCGTGATCGGATTCATGCAGTGGAACAGCTTCGCGGCCAACCCCGACATGCAATTTGCATGGGCCGAGAACTTCCGGCGTCTCGTCTTCGATGATCAGTTTCTCTATTCCCTGTGGCTCACGCTCAAGTTCGCGTTCTTCGCCGTGGTGACCGAGATCGTCCTCGGCTATTTCCTGGCGCAGCTATTCATGCGCGACTTTCCCGGAAAGGGCCTTTTCCGCACCATCCATACGCTGCCGCTCGTCATCGCCCCCATCGCCGTCGGCGCCACCTGGCGGCTTCTCACGGTTCCCGGTCTCGGGCCGCTGCCGTATTATCTCAACCGCTGGCTCGGCTATGAATTTAACATTAGCCGCTACATCGACCAGGCCTTCTTCACCACCGTGGTCATGGACGTGTGGCACTGGACGCCGCTCGTCACATTGACGCTCCTCGCCGCCCTATCGTCCCTGCCGAAGGAGCCCTTCGAGCAGGCCCAGATTGATGGCGCAAATCGCTTTCAGATCTTCTGGCACATCACGCTGCCTCTCCTGAAGCCTGCCATCCTCGCTACCGTGTTCATCCGAATGATGGATGCGCTCCGCACGGTCGACGAAGTCTGGATGCTGACCGGTGGCGGGCCGGGGGCGGCCACCCGCTATATCGGGCTCCACATCTGGCGGGTCGTCTTTCCAAAGACCGATTATGGCTATGGGTCGGCCATGTCTCTCATCACACTCTATCTGACCATCGTCATGTGCTGGTTTCTCTATGCGGGTCTGGTCGCAAGACGTGATTTGAAGAGGGCAGAATGATGCGTCATCTTGGCAAGAGAGCGCCTGCATCGCTCGGTTCAATCCTGTTCTGGATCATCGCGAGCCTGATCACGCTCCTACCGATCTACTGGATGTTCGCAGTCTCGGCCAAGAGCCGCGTGCAGCTCTTTGGGAGCCCGAGCTTCCTGATATCGAGCTTCTTCACCGAGAACTACACGAGCACCCTGAGCGACCCGGCCTTCCAGCGCTACATGATCAACTCCATCGTGATCGCCACCTCGAATGCGCTGCTCGTGACAACTCTGGCTCTGCTCGCGACCTACGCTCTCTCCCGGTTCAAGCTGCCGGGAAAGGAGAACCTGTTCTTCTGGACCATCACGAACCGCATGGCACCGCCGGCCGTGTTCCTGCTGCCGCTGTTTCTTCTCTATACGCAGGTGTTCGTGGTCGCGGATGTCAAACTGTTCGATACACGGATCGGCTTGATCTTCCTGTACTGCGTCTTCAACCTCCCGTTCGCGATCTGGACGCTGCGCGGGGTCGTAGACGGCATTCCCAAGGAGCTGGACGAGGCTGCTTTCGTGGACGGAGCCAACACCTGGCAGGTGCTGACCAAGGTCATTCTGCCGCTCGCAAAGCCCGGATTGGCCGTGACCGGCATTCTCACCTGGGTCTTCGCTTGGAACGAGTATCTGTTCGCGGCAACGCTGACTAGCGTGAATGCGCGCACGATCACGACGGGCCTTGCCGAGTTCGTCACCGTCACGGGGACGAACTGGGGACGAATGGCCGCCACTGCGATGCTGACCCTCGTGCCGGCTCTTCTGGTGCTCGGCATGGCGCAGCGTCATATTGTGGCGGGGCTAACCTTCGGTGCGGTGAAGGAGTAGCGAATGGCCGACGAGACCGAGCAAGCTGTCGTGGAACGCCCTGGTTTCCTTCCGATCGAGACGAATGCGTTCGATCGCGTCTTCATTGCGGTGCTTATATTCGTGGCTCTGCATTTATTCTGGATGCGCTTCGTTGAGGCCGCTCTTCCGCTCGGTGTGGCGACCGTTCTGTCGCTGATCATCGGGGCGATCATCGTCGCGCGAGGGTAGGAGGATTCCCGATGCAAGCACTCGTTTTAGAGGAGAAGGGGAGGCTCTCTCTCCGCGACCATATCGTCGAGGAGCAACTCGGCCCCCGCGACGTGCGGATCCAGTTGAAAGTGGTCGGCGTCTGTGGCAGCGATGTTCATTACTACACGCATGGGGCCATCGGGCCTTTCGTGGTGCGCGAGCCGATGGTTCTCGGCCACGAGGCCGCCGGCATTGTCACCGAGGTCGGGTCCGATGTCCGTGAGCTTAAGGTCGGCGATCGGGTCTGCATGGAGCCGGGGATTCCAGAGCCCACCAGCCGCGCCGCGCGCCTCGGGCTCTACAATCTCGATCCTGCCGTCCGGTTCTGGGCCACGCCTCCGGTGCACGGGGTCCTGCGCCCCAGCGTCGTCCATCCGGCGGACTTCTCGTTCAAGCTGCCGGACAACGTTTCGTTCGAGGCCGCCGCGATGGTAGAGCCGCTGGCCGTCGGTGTCCACGCCGCGACGAAGGCCCAGGTGAAGCCGGGGGATATAGCCGTGGTGACCGGCGCGGGTCCCATCGGCCTTGTGACAGTGCTTGCCGCGCTGGCGGCCGGATGCGCCCGCGTGATCGTGACCGATGTTGACGACGACAAGCTCAAGCTTGCCGGTACGCTGGGAGCTGTCACTCCCGTTAATGTGCGCGCCCGCAATCTGAACGAAGTGGTGAAGGCTGAGACGGATGGGTGGGGCGTCGATCTCGTGTTCGAATGCTCCGGCAACGAGAAGGCTGCCGCCGACGTGTTCGATCCGCTCCGACCCGGCGGCTGCATCGTCTATGTGGGCATTCCGCTGGAGCCTATTGCCTACGACGTCGCCAAGGCCCAGGTCAAGGAAGCCCGCGTCGAGCACGTGTTCCGCTATGCCCATGTGTTCCCACGCTGCATCGCCATGCTGGCATCGGGCTCCATCGACGTCAGCCCGCTCATCACCCGCACCTTCCCCTTCTCCAAAAGCGTCGAGGCCTTCGAGTATGCTGCTTCCGCGCCAAAGGGGGAGGTCAAGATTCAGATTAACATGCAGGACGAGGCCTAACGGGAAAGATCATGGCGCCAGTCACCATCAGCAATGTCAGAAAGCGTTATGGCTCCGCGGAGGTGATCCACGGTGTTTCGGTGGACGTCCAGAATGGGGAGTTCGTGATCCTGGTCGGTCCGTCCGGCTGCGGCAAGTCGACCCTGCTGCGCATGATCGCCGGGCTGGAGAACATCTCCGGGGGCGAGCTGCGCATCGGCCCGAAGGTGGTCAACGACGTGCCGCCCAAAGAGCGCGACATCGCCATGGTGTTCCAGAACTACGCGCTCTACCCGCACATGACGGTGGCCGACAACATGGCCTTCTCGCTCAAGCTCAAGCGCGCCCCCAAGAGCGAGATCAAGTCGCGGGTCGACCGCGCGGCCGAGATCCTCGGCCTCGGCAAGCTCCTCGACCGCTACCCGCGCCAGCTCTCCGGCGGCCAGCGCCAGCGCGTCGCCATGGGCCGGGCCATCGTGCGCGACCCGCAGGTATTCCTCTTCGACGAGCCGCTCTCCAACCTCGACGCCAAGCTGCGGGTGGCCATGCGCACCGAGATCAAGGCCCTGCACCAGCGCCTGAAGACCACCACGATCTACGTCACCCACGACCAGATCGAGGCCATGACCATGGCCGACAAGATCGTCGTGATGCACGATGGCGTGGTCGAGCAGGTCGGTGCCCCGCTCGAGCTCTATGACCGCCCGGCCAATCTCTTCGTGGCCGGCTTCATCGGCTCACCGGCGATGAATTTCATCGAAGGGCAGGTCTCGATAGTGAATGGCGGGCCCGTTGTGACGACGGAGGACGGCATCGCCCTTCCGGTATTGGTTTCACCGGGAGTGCTTCGCGACGGACAGAGGGTCGTCTATGGCATTCGCCCAGAGCACATCTCCCTGGGAGCCGGCCATGCCGCGCATGTGTCTGTGATCGAGCCCACGGGCTCGGAGACGCAAGCCTTCATGAGACTCGGCGACAATCCGCTCGTCGGTGCTTTCCGGGAGCGGATCGCGCTGCAGCCGGGCGCGCGCCTCGAGGTCCGGTTGGATCCGGAAAGGGTGCACCTGTTCGACAAGGCGTCCGGGCAGAGATTGGCCTGAGGGGCGCCGCGATGATGAAACCGGGGTGGGTCCGGAGAGGTTCGGATTCGCTGCCTGCGACAGGGACGGGGTGCCTGACGATGGATATCACCCTTTCTGCAGATGGCGCTTGGAGGAACGATCAATGGAATTCCAGGGCAAGAGGGTCCTCGTAACAGGGGCGGGCAAGGGAATTGGCCGCTCGACGGCGAAACTCCTTGCCGAGCGTGGCGCGCAGGTCGTGGCGATGACCCGCACCAGGGAGGATCTCGACAGTCTTGAGGGAGAGATCGGCTGCCGCTCGATCGTCGTTGATCTGGCTGATGCGGTGGCGACACGGGAGGCCGCGCAGGCCGCGGTGCCGGTCGACTACCTGGTGAATTGCGCGGGAACGACCGCGCTCGATCCCTTCCTCGACGTCACAACGGAGACGTTCGATTGGATATATGCGGTCAACACTCGGGCTCCCATGATCGTCGCTCAGGAATATGCACGGGACCGCGTGAGCCGCGGCCTGCCGGGGGCGATCGTCAACGTCTCATCGGTCTCGTCCCTTATTGGGTTCGCCGATCATGCAGCCTATTGCGCTTCGAAGGGTGCGCTCGATGCCCTGACGCGCGTGATGGCCAATGAACTGGGGCGTCACCGGATCCGGGTGAATGCTATCAACCCGACGGTTACCCTCACGCCCATGGCGACGAAGGCCTGGAGCGATCCCAATAAGTCCGCCCGGATGCTCTCCCGCATTCCTCTCGGGCGCTTTGCCGATCCCGAAGATGTCGCGGAGGTGATCCTCTACCTACTGAGCGACAGGGCCGCGATGCTGAACGGCCTGGCGATGCCAATCGACGGCGGCTTCATGATCAATTAGTCCCAAGGGATAGTCGGCAGAGGTCTTCGGCAGGTTCAGGGCACATGGCTCATTCCGTATCCCTTGCAAATCTCGCATTCCTTCCGGAGGCCGTTGCTTGGCCACGCTATGACCATGGGCGGCTGCGGGCGGGAATCCTTCACATCGGCGTCGGAAACTTCCATCGCGCCCATCAGGCGATGTACCTCGACGACCTGCTCAACCGGGGCAGGGACCACGACTGGGCCATCATCGGTGCCGGCGTGCGGCAGAGCGATGCCGCCATGCGGCAGGCGCTCGAGCGGCAGGATTGGCTCACCACGGTGGTGGAGCTGGAGCCCGGGGCCAATCGCGCCCGCATCTCCGGTTCCATGATCGATTTCGTGCCGGTGAGCGACGACGGCCAGGCCATTGTCGCGCGCCTCGACGATCCGGCGATCCGAATCGTGTCGCTTACCGTCACGGAAGGCGGCTATTGCATTGATCCCGCGACTAGCGCCTTCAATCTCGATCATCCGGAGATCCGGTATGATGCCGCTCACATGGATATGCCCCGAGGCGTGTTCGGTGTTCTGCTGGCCGCGTTGAAGCGCCGCCGCGACCGGGCGCTCGCTCCCTTCACGATCATGTCCTGCGACAACATCCTCCATAACGGCCGCGTTACCATGGAGGCGGTTGCGGGCTTGGCCGACCTCGTCGATCGGTCTCTTGCCGCTTATGTGCGCGAGGCCGTGGCGTTCCCCAGCAGCATGGTGGACCGGATCACCCCTGCCACCACCGATCGGGAGCGGACCCTCCTGGAGGAACGCTTCGGCATCGCGGACAACTGGCCCGTGTTCTGCGAGCCGTTCCGGCAATGGGCGCTCGAAGACCACTTCCCCGCCGGACGGCCTGCACTCGAGGAGGTCGGTGTCACCTTCACGCCGCAGGTGGCGGCCTTCGAACTGATGAAGCTGCGCATCCTCAACGGCGGCCACGCGGCGATTGCCTATCCGGCCGGGCTGCTCGGAATCCATTTCGTGCACGAGGCGATGGCCGATCCGCTGGTGCGCGGCTTTCTCGACAAGCTCGAGACGGACGAGATCATCCCGCAAGTGCCGCCGGTGCCGGGCATCGATCTGGCCGATTACTATCTTCTCATTGCGAACCGCTTCGCCAATCCAGATGTGGGCGACACGATTCCGCGCCTGGCGCAGGACGGCTCCAACCGTCAGCCCAAATTTATCCTGCCCTCGACCCGCGATCGGCTGAGGTCCGGCGCGGATGTGGCGGGACTAGCCCTGGAATCCGCCCTCTGGTGCCGCTATTGCGCGGGCAGGTGCGAGACGGGCGAGGCGTTCCTGCTCGATGATCCGAACGCGGAGCGTCTGACACCGGCGGCGCTTGCGGCGAAGGACGATCCGGGCGCCTTCCTGGCCTTGCGCGACATCTTCGGCGACATCGCCGATTCACAGCTCTTCCGCGCGCGCTTTGCCACCGCGCTTGACAGCCTGTGGCGCGATGGAACGCGGGCGACGCTGCAGCGCTATCTGAGCGGCGATCTCGCCTGACTGGAGCCGACCGGGGAAGCTGCGAGCGACCGCATAGGGGATGACCGCCGATGTATTTGGGAATCGATTTAGGCACCTCCAGCGTCAAGGTCATCCTTCTCGATGAGGGCGGCACACTCGTCGGCGAAGCCGCGGCCCCGCTCACGCTGTCGCGGCCGCGACCGCTCTGGTCCGAACAGGACCCGCAGGCCTGGTGGAACGCCACTCTGATCGCCGTGGCCGCCCTGAGGGAGCGCCATTCCGTCCACGGAGTGTCGGGGATCGGGCTGTCCGGGCAGATGCATGGAGCGGTTCTGCTCGACGAGCGCGGGCACGTGCTCCGACCCGCGATTCTGTGGAACGACGGTCGGGCCGGGACGGAGTGCAGTGAACTGGAGCAGCGGGAGCCGGAGAGCCGCGCGATCGCCGGCAATCTGGCGATGCCCGGTTTCACCGCGCCGAAGCTCGTCTGGGTGGCCAAGCACGAGCCGGATATCTTCAGACAGACCGCGCGGGTTCTGTTGCCGAAGGACTGGCTGCACCTGAAGCTCACGGGTGAGGCTGTCAGCGAGATGTCGGACGCGGCCGGCACTCTCTGGCTTGATGTTGGACGGCGGCAATGGTCGCCCGCCATGCTCGTGGCAACCGGCCTCGATGAGCGGCACATGCCACGCCTCGTGGAAGGAACCGAGATTGCGGGACGGCTCTCGCCAGAAGCCGCCGCCTTGTTCGGAATGCGGCCCGGCATCCCCATCGCCGGAGGAGGAGGCGACAATGCCGCGGGAGCCGTCGGAATCGGCGTCGTGCATCCCGACATGGCCTTCGTCTCCCTCGGCACATCGGGCGTAATCTTTGTCGCCGACAAGGCCGTGAAGATGGATCCGGAGCGGGCGGTCCATGCCTTCTGCCACTGCGTTCCGGGCATGTGGCACCGGATGGCCGTGATCCTGTCGGCCGCCGCCACGTTGTCATTCGCCGCCCGCCTGTCCGGCGCGGCGGAGGAAGCGTCACTTCTGGCGGAGACGGAGACCGCGGGTCTTGCGACGGCGACGAAGAGCCGTCTCGTCTTTCTGCCGTATCTCAGCGGCGAGAGGACGCCTCACAACGATCCGGCCGCTTCCGGCGTGATATTCGGCCTTGATGGAGCGACGACGCGGGCCGATCTGGGTCGCGCTGCTCTCGAAGGCGTGGCCTTCGCGCTGGCCGACGGCCTCGATGTCCTTGAGGCCAGCGGCGGCAAGATCGGCGGCCTGTCCGTCATTGGCGGCAGTGCGCGCTCGAAGCTGTGGGGGAGAATCCTGGCGGCCGCGCTCCAGCGGCCACTCACCTACCATCACGGTGGCGAGGTCGGGCCAGCTCTCGGAGCCGCGCGGCTTGAGAGGATTGCGGTCTCCGGAGCCAGTTTGGATGAAGCCTGCCCTCCGCCGCCCGTATCCCATGTGATCGATCCAGAGCCGGAACTGACGGAGGCTCTTGCACCTCGGCGTGAGCTGTTCCGCCAACTCTACTCGGACCTGAAGTCGTCTTTCGCGGCGTCCTTATCCTGAGAGAGGTGCCGGCGACGCACAAACGATTTGGTCTCATTGCGCATCAATTCCGACAACAAGGACAGGGACGGGAGTTGAATTCATGACAATCAATGAAGGAACTGCTCAGCGCTCCAATCGGAGAATGACTGCGATCGTCTGTCACGGCCCAGAGGATTACCGCGTCGAACAGGTGGAACGTCCCGTGCCGGGAGAGCGTGAGATGGTTCTGCGCATCGCTTCCTGCGGAATATGCGCCAGCGACTGCAAGTGCTGGTCCGGCGCCAAGATGTTCTGGGGCGGGAGCAATCCCTATGTGAAGCCGCCGGTCATTCCCGGGCACGAATTCTACGGGCATGTGGACGAGCTGGGGCCAGGGGCGGCAGAGCATTTCGGGATCGGAGCGGGCGATCGGGTCATCGCGGAGCAGATCGTGCCATGCGATCAATGCCGCTTCTGCCGGTCCGGGAAGTACTGGATGTGCGAAGTCCACAATATTTTCGGCTTCCAGCGGGTTGTCGCCGACGGAGGGATGGCCGAATACATGCGCATTCCGCGGACCGCCCGCGTGCACAAGATCGACGATGGAATCTCGGCCGACGACGCGGCGATCATCGAGCCGTTGTCGTGTGCGATCCACACGGTTAATCGGGGCGATATTCAACTCGACGATGTCGTGGTCATCGCAGGATCCGGTCCCATCGGCCTTATGATGGTTCAGGTGGCGAAGCTCAAGACACCGAAACAGCTCATTGTCATCGATATGGTCGACGAGCGGCTTGAACTCGCGAAGTTGTTCGGTGCGGATGTGATCATCAACCCGCGCAAGCAGGACGCCCTAGCGATTGTCCATTCTCTGACTGAGGGCTATGGCTGTGATGTCTACATCGAGGCAACCGGCTCGCCAAGCGGGGTCGAGCAGGGCCTCAATCTCATACGCAAGCTTGGCCGTTTCGTCGAGTTCTCCGTTTTCGGCGCACCCGCGACGATCGATTGGTCGATCATCGGTGATCGCAAGGAGCTCGATATTCGGGGAGCCCATCTTGGACCCTACTGCTATCCCATCGCCATCAACCTGCTTTCTCGCGGATTGGTCACCTCGAAAGGGATCGTCACTCACCGCTACCGTCTGGACGAATGGGATCAGGCCATCGCGGTGGCGAACTCGCTCGACAGCATCAAGGTCCTGATGGAAGCGCGGAGCAGCAAGGGATGAATGTGCGACAGGTTTTCAGGCTCTCGGGCTTGCCGGCATGAGCGGCTCGTCAGGTCGCCGCTCCGCTGTCTCGGTTTGGCCTCTCTCCACAGCCCTCCATGCAAGCTAGCTTCGAGGCAAGTGCAGATATTGTCGAGGTCGACGTCCACTTCACCGTCGATGGCCGGTGTACAGTCTTTCACGACTGGGTGCTGGACCGTCGTGCCAACGGCAGCGGCGTCACCTGTGAGCACTCCATGGCGGAGCTTAGGACGCTCGGCCTCGGCTACGGCTACAGGATGGAAGAGCCTTTGCTTTCCGGGGAGGGGCATCGGTCTGATATCATCACTGGATTAGGTCTTCCCCACTCGCAGGTCTCTGATCAGCGTCAAAAGCCGGGTCGCTTCGGGTGAGAAACTCGCGCCGGCCATTGACAGACTGCTTTCGGAGCGGCGTGTACGTCTCCTGTTCCCCGGCGGTGATGAGCCTATGGCCGAGGCGCGGCGCCGATTGCTGGAAGTACGAATGGTCTCGCGCGGTTCGCTCAAGACCTACTTTGTACGTTAAGTGCCGGGAGGCGGCCGAAACATGGTCGTTCTCGTCCCCATCAATATCTCGCCATGGCATTAGGGCTGGCCAGACCGCTTCTTAGAGAGGATAGGCCAAGTCAACAGCGAGGTCTTCGCCCCTGAGCCACATCGAGGAGGGGGCTCTGAAGGTATTGATACGCCTGAAGATCCCGCATAGCTGCCCACTGACTACTCGACAGGAATATGGACGAACGAGGTCGAGCTTGTGACTGGCGTCATCAAACAGCGAGAGTATTGAGAATCTCGGTTCGCGATCTTTTCCGGGCGAACTTGCCGGGTTGGCTATCCTGAACGGCGGCGTGAACTTGGAAGGTCTCCTAATGGCACGAGGTGGAAGTAGACGGAACTTCCGTAGCCATAGAGTAAGCTGACCTTCACAAGGCCAAGCCCAACGGCTCAGTTTGACCCAAACCGGACCCTTGCAGGAACGCTTAAACGCTTGCATACGCGACAGGGTGCTCCAGGTTCGAGAATAATACTTACTGCTGCTTCACTTGCATGCTATGGCCCCAGACTGCCCTGAGTATGCAGTCAGGGGTTGTCGCAGAGGCTCTTCCCAACGTTGCATAACTGGCACGTAATCCTAGAGAGTGTCTTATCGAATGCCAATCCTGAGGCCAAAGATCTTCGGAAGTTTGGCGACTGCCCGCGCGACGGCTGGAGCATGGAGATTCTGCTCGTCGGCCTCTTCGCAAGCGAGAATGGCGGAGCGAATGGCGCTGGCGCCGGTAAAGCGGAACGGTTCAGGCGGCAGCCGCGGCAGCGAGCGCGTGCAGAATGGCAGCGTTGACCAGCGGTCCCTCTCGTTGAGGACCAGCGATGCGAGGCATTGCCCGGCAATATAGGTGGCGTTCACACCATGGCCTGAGAAGCCGCAGGCATAGTGAATGCGCGTATTGGGTACGGTCTTGAAGAAGGGAAGGCGGTCGGCGGAAACATCAATCGCTCCGCCCCATGCGCGGGCCAGCGGCACATCCCGCAACTCAGGAAGTAGCCGACGAAGCCCAGCCTCTGCCCGTCTAATGCTCGCCCTATCATGGGTGAGATGTCGCGCCTTTGCATTATCGCCGTAGCCGACTGGTCCGGACCCGGATCCCATCAGAACTCGGTCGTCTTCTGTCTTGCGAAAGTAGTGCAAGAACATGCGCAGATCGGCAAGTCCTTCATTGCCTATCCAATTCATGGAAGCCAGTTGTTCCGGCGCAGGCTCGCTCATGACGACATAGCTCGAAAAGATGCTGAGGTGCGGCCTTATTTCCGGCCGAGCGCTGAGCGCCGTATTAGTCGCGAGCACGACCTCGCGAGCGACAATGTGGCCGCGAGAAGTCTCGATCCGGCATGGCTTCCCCGGATCGACGCCCAGCATCGGCGAGTTCTCGAAAAGAGAGACACCGCTGTTGAGGACTGCCTGCCGGAGGGCGCGTGCCAAGCGGGCTGGATGCACCGTCGCTGCATCGGGATAGAAAATGCCTCGGCGGAATACCGGAGACGCGCAGCGCGCCTGAACCTCTTTCTCAGACAGGACCTTCACGTGCTCTTCGGCGCCCAGTTCGCAGGCTCGCTGTGTGACGCTTGCGATCTTCTCCTCCTGCTGGGAGGTGGTGGCGACCACGAGGTTTCCTCCTTCGCGCCACCAGATGTCGCGATTGCATTCGGAGGCAAATGTCCGAATACCTTGCTGCGCCCAATCGCCAGCCTCGGCGATCGCACGAGCGCCATCCTGTCCGAGCACCTGAACGGCATTGCCCAGCGACGACCAGTAGCCGTGGACCTTGCCACCGTTCTTGCCGCTCGCGCCGGAACCGCAGATCGACGCCTCGATCAGGACGACGGAAAGGTCCGGGCGACGGTTCTTGAGCGTGAGCGCCGTCCAAAGACCGGCGAACCCGCCACCGACGATGGCGACATCAGCCGCGCATTCTCCTTCGAGCGGAGCAGCAGCAGGCATGTTGCCCTCGCTCCTTAAGGCCTCATCAAGCCACCAGGAGCGATCGGATGGAGCGATGGAGGGTGAGGATGAACTCATGAATGACATGCCGTGATGGATGTGTCGTGCCGAATCTCTGAAAGCGCTGCGTGACGCAAGCCGCGTGGAAGGCCACACTCAGCCTTGCCGCTGCAGGCGCTCGCGCAACTCCTGCATCGCGCCGTGAACATCTTCGAGATCCGCCACATCGAAGCCTTCCGCCAGCGCTGGGGAATGCTGCGCTAGACGTTCGCGCAGGACGCCCGTGTAGCGTGCATGCCGGTCCGCACCGACCACGAGGCCGTTCTCTTCCTCGAAGCGGGCGTTCCAGGCGATGGCTTCATCCCGAGACACGGACGGCGGCAGGTTGAGAACCAGCGCACCGTCGGCCAAGTGAACTGGATAGCCTCCCGGCAAGCCGTAGGGGCCTGGAACATGGCCGGCCCATGAGCGACCTTGCGCGAGTGCGAGGATCATCGGCACGCCGCTCGCTCCGGAGATGTCGATAACCGGCTCCGGCGTCAACTTCACACCACGGAACCTGCCGAAGACGTCGCCGACCTCCTCATCATCGATCCAGACTCTCGGCGCCGATCCCGATCGCGCCTCGGCCGGGCGCCGCCATGCTCCGAGATGCTGATAATGGGCGAGAACCTTGATGCGGCTTCTGTCCGTCAGATTGCAGTCGGCCGCAAAGACATTGGACAAGATGGCGACATTGCCCATGCCGCAC
>NZ_JAMXFI010000062.1:0-16755 GCF_025460875.1 Microvirga yunnanensis | reverse complement strand
CACATGACCTGATGGCCGAGCGCCTTGATCAATCCGTTCACCACGTCCGGGAAGCTGCAATTGATTAGCAGCGTGGCGCTTCCTGAGCGCGTCATGGCGGCCGCCACGCGAGAGCTGAGAAGCGCCTGGAACACCGCGGTCGCGCTCAGCCCGCCTTCTGCGACAAGCCTGCTCCAGGCATCGCCTGATCCCGCGATCACGGACGATGTCTGAACAGAGGCTGCCTGCACGACGACATTTGGCTTCGCTTCTTCGAGCAGTACAGTGGCGGCGCCCTCGGCAAGAAGGTCGCTCTCGCGGGCGACGACGGTCACGGGCGTGTTGAAGATCGCGGCTCGAGCGCCTGCCGCGACCTTCAGCCATTGCAGACGCTCGCGGTTTCGGCCCGCGAGAAACACCCGAGTGGGGGCGTCTGCGGTGGCGGCGATGTCGAACAGGATGCGGGCGGCGAATGCGCCGGTTCCGGTGAGCAAGATGGTCGGTTCCGTCGTCATCTCAGAGGTCTTTCGCGAACCTGTCCCAGCAATCGTCGAGACGTTTGGAGAGCTTGTGCTTCATGATGCGCTGGCTCGGCGTGCGCTCGAACTCGTCAACCACGGCGATGTAGCGGGGGTTCTGGTAGCTCGCGAGGCGCGCGGAAAGCCAAGTGGAAACCTCGGCAGGTTGTACGCTGGAGCCCGTCTTCGGCTTGATGAAGAGCTTGATATCCTGCTCGCCGATCTCGGCCGCGACACCGATCATGGCGCAGTCCTCGATGGCCGGATGGTCGGACGCGACGCGCTCGACCTCCCAGGCGGAAACGTTCTCTCCACGGCAGCGGACGCTGTCGGTCATGCGGCCGTGGAAGATCAGGTTGCCCTCCCGGTCATAGGTGCCGAGATCGCCCGTATATAGGGCACCGTTCCGGAGCGCCTTCTCGGTCGCCGACGGATTGTCGAAGTACCCTGGGAAGATCGCGCCAGGCATCGCGGTGCGCACGACGATCTCGCCGCGCTCGCCCTGAGGCACCGGCTTGCCGTCGGCATCGAGCAGATCAACCGTGAACCAAGGCACGGCATTTCCGACGGATCCGACGATACCCTTGTCGTTGAAGGTGGTGATGCTGGAGGCCTCGGTCATGCCGTAGCATTCGCGGATCTGAACGCCGAAGCGGTTCTGGAAAGCCTCCCAGATGTCGCCCGGGCAGCCTCCCCCCCAGGCAACCCTCACGGGATGGTCGCGATCCATCGCCGATTCGGGTTGCTTGAGGAGGATCTGAAGAATGCCGCCGAGATAGTGGATGTGCGTTGCGTTGTACTCGCGCACCTGGCTCCAGAAGCGGCTTGCGCTGAAGCGATCGACCATCGCAAGGGTCACGCCGTGGGTCATCGGCAGGCCCAGAAGCTGAGCCCCGCCGATATGGTAGAGCGGCTCCCACACGAACATCACGTCGCCTGCGCGGGAGGCCGCGACGAGACTGACACCGTCCCCCGCCAGCCGGATCATTCGGTTGGAGACGATCACGCCCTTCGGCTGGCCCGTCGTGCCGGAGGTGTACATGATGGCGAAGGGCGCATCCAAACCGGGCGCAGGTTCCGCGAAGGGTGATCCTGAGCTCAGGACATCGGTCAGGCGTGGATGATCGCCGGCTACTCCCTGAACGAGGAATCCCTCGCGGGGATCGTCCGCGCCGCATTCGGCAATCGTCGTCAGGAGGTCGGAATCAGCGATGACCAGATCAGGTTTCGAGTGGTTGATGATGTATTGCAGGCCCTGGCCGCGCTGCTGAGCGTTGAGCGGCACCCAGACCAAACCAGCCTTGGCGAGGCCGAAGACCACCGCAAGGGTCTGCATGCTGTTGCGCATCATCACCGCAACATGATCGCCGGATCGCAAGCCGCGGGAGCGTGCCCATGCCGCCAGGGCGGACGATTGGGAGTCCAGCATGGCGAAGCTCAGGGGATCGCCGTTGAAGGAGGCGAAGATTCCATCCGGATTCGTGTCGGCGTGCTGCCGCAGCAAATCGGCGAGACTGGTGTTGTCGAATGACATCGAGATTTCTCGGCTTGTGAGTTTCAGGTCGTGCGGCGGAAGCGTTCCGCGAGGAGGAGGAGGACCGTGACGATCACGAAGACCACGACGGACACCGCAGCAAGCGTTGGATTGAGCTGCAAGATCATGTCGTCCCACATCTGCTTGGGCAGCGTCGTCTTGATGCCGCCGCTGACGAAGATTGCGATTGTGAGCTCGTCAAAGGACGTGATGAAGGCGAACAGGAAGGCTGCGACCAACCCACCCTTCACGAGCGGAACCGTGACGAGAAGAAGGGTCCTGACCCGGTTCGCCCCAAGTACCGCCGCCGCCTGGTCGAGGCGCCAGTCGTAGTTCTTCAGGATCGCCGTGATCGTCACGAAGGCGAACGGGAGGGCCAGGACGGTGTGGCCGATCACGAGGCCAAGATCCGTCGCGACGAGGCCGATCTGTGCGAAGAGATAGAACAGGCCGACCGCGATGATGATGCGCGGGACGATCAGGGGGGCAAGGAAGGTCGCGAAGACGAGCCCGCCCCAGCGAGTCTTCGAGCGCGCCAGCGCCAGCGCCGCCAGTCCTCCGATGAGGGTTGCGCAGATGGCGGTTGCGATAGCCACGCCGAAGGAGCGCAACGTGGCTGCGAGCCAGACAGGCGAAGCGAAGTAGGTCTCGAACCATTGCAGGCTGAAGCCCGGGGGTGGAAATTCCAGGAACTGGGAACTTGTGAAGCCGATGGGGATCACGAGCAGGGTCGGCAGTACCAGGAACACGAGGGCCAGCGTGCAGTAGATCGGCAGCAGTCGGCTCGTCCCACGGGTGCCGATCACCTTCCGGACGGCGTCGGCCAGCACGGCGCTCGTCTTGGCGACGCCTCCCAGAATCGCGAGGCCGGCGACGCGCAGGCGTCCCGATCCGCCATCCTGAGCCGAGGTCTCGCCCGAGAGCGACGAGAGGCCGAAGAGGCGGTCGTAAACCCAGCAGGTGACGAGCGCCGCCACCAGCATCATGGCCGCCAGCGCTCCCGCGAAGGCCCAGTTGAGGAGCTCCTGCACCTGCGTGATGATGAGCTGCGCCAGCATCGTCTCGCGTCGGCCGCCGAGGAGGGCCGGCACGATGAAGAAGCCAAGGGACGAGATGAAGACGAGCAGACCGCCGGCCGTCACGCCGGGCAAGGAGAGTTTGAAGTAGACGAGCCAGAAGGATTGAGCCGGTGCAGCCCCCAAAGCTTGCGCGGCCTGGATCAGGCGTCGGTCGATTCCGATCATGACGGGAAGCATCGTCAGCACGGCGAGCGGGACCATAGCATGAACCATGCCGACCATCACACCGAACTCGTTATAGGCGAGGGGGAGAGGC
Source organism: Microvirga yunnanensis (assembly GCF_025460875.1). Lineage (NCBI taxonomy): Bacteria > Pseudomonadati > Pseudomonadota > Alphaproteobacteria > Hyphomicrobiales > Methylobacteriaceae > Microvirga > Microvirga yunnanensis. The sequence goes on along the minus strand of NZ_JAMXFI010000062.1, from coordinate 13,389 downwards.
TGGGAGGCGAGGCCGCTTCCCGTGAGCAGGCTGTTGATCACACCGGTCCGGCCGAGCACGACCATCCAGGCGAAGGTCTTTACCAGATAGCTGGTCCAGAACGGCACCATCACAAGGAGCACCATACGCTCCCGAAGGCCCTCCTTCAGTCCGGCCAGCCAATAGGCGAGGGGATAGCCGAGCAGAATCGAGAACAAAGCCGTGTTGGCGGCGATCTTGAACGTGATCCCCAGGACCTGGAGGTAAACATCCGTACTCGCGATGCGGGCGTAGGTCGCAACGCTGAGGGCGCCGCTGGCTGGATCCTGCACGCTCAGGGCCAGCAGGCGCAGGACCGGATACAGGAAGAAGACGGCCAGGAACGCGAGACCAGGGGCGGCGAGCCAGAGCGCGTTCGGGCGAAGAAGTCGCTGTCGAAGCGGAAGAGCAGAAGCGGTGATGGCTGTCATGCTTGCGATTCCCCTGCCGCTCATGGCACCAGCACCGCGGCGTCCGGACTCCAGCCCAGGGTCGCGCGCTCGCCATAGGCAGGAGCGGGCTGGCCCGGAGGCAGGCGCACGATCACCGTTTCACCTTCGTCAAGATCAACGATGAGACGCGTCTCTGATCCAGCGTAAACGGCATCGGCGACACGTCCTGCAACGGTGTTTCCTTCGTCGCGGCCGAGGGTGATCTGCTCGGGACGAACCACGATGGCCGCCTCCGCGCCGGAATACGAAGCCCCTGCAGGCAGGCGGAATTTGCCGTGCGGTGTCGCGAGACGGGGCTCGCCGCCGGAGATGTCGACTTGTCCGCGGAAGATGTTCGAGATGCCGATGAAGTCCGCCGCAAAGGCTGTCGCCGGGCGGGCATAAATCTCATGGGGCGTGCCGAGTTGCTCAATGCGCGCATGATTCATCAGACAGATCCGGTCGGAGAGGGCGAGCGCCTCCTCTTGATCATGGGTCACGTAGATGATCGTCGCGCCCGTTTCGCGATGCAGCTGCTTGATCTCGATCTGCATGTGTTCACGCAGCTTCTTGTCGAGGGCTCCGAGCGGCTCGTCCATGAGAATGATCGACGGCTGGTAGACGAAGGAGCGGGCGAGGGCCACACGCTGCTGCTGCCCACCGGAAAGCTCACGCGGGAAGCGCGCTGCAAGATGGTCGAGCTGCACCATCGCCAAGGCATCCCTGACACGTTGCTTGATCGTGGCTCCGGACAGAGCCCGCATGCGCAGCGGAAACTCGATGTTCTCGGCGACGGTCAGGTGGGGGAAGAGCGCGTAATGCTGGAACACGAGACCGATGTCGCGCTGATGGACCGGCGTCTGGGTTTGGTCGCGGCTGTCGATGAGAATGCGTCCTGAACTCGGCTCCACGAGGCCGCAGATCATCTGCAGCAGCGTGGTTTTACCAGAGCCCGACGGTCCGAGCAGGGTCAGGAATTCTCCTGTCGGAACGGTCAGATGGGTCGGCTCCAGGGCCGTCACGGCACCATATTGCTTCGACAGGCCTTCAATGATCAGCTTCGGCGCGGTCACGCCATTCTTGGCTACCGTCGTCATCGTAGCGTCTCCCTTCCTTCGTCTCGAAGCCGTGTGCGGGCGCGGTGTTGAAGGGACCGCGGCATCCGCTCAGCCGAAAAGTCCAAAAATTCGATCCAGTATTGCCCACGCACAGTGGGCGACAGGCTCGCAGCCAAGCCGCGAGCCTCAGCAAAGGCTCATGCGCATACGGTTCGTGGATGCCAAGGCATTCTCGCCGCGTTGCGCCGCCGCTTTCCTCGCACCGCGAATCGAAGCGGCGGCGCAGGCCGTCAGGTCAGGAGCCAGCTGTTGAACCGCTCGGTCACAGCGGCACGGTTCTCGCTCCACCAGTTCTCGTTCGCCACGCGCATCTTCTTGAGGTTCTCGGGCGAGGTCGGCAGCACCTTCGCCCGTTCCGCCGCAATGCTCTTGTAGGCTTCGAGATTGGTCGGCCCATAGGCCAGCGCGTCCGTGTAGGCGGCCTGCCGGTCAGGGGTGGCGCAGAACTTGATGAACTGCTTCGCGGCGTCGGCGCGCGGGCAGCCTTTCGGAATGGCCCAGCCCTCGATCGAATAGAGACCTTGCTCCCAGACGATCGTCGCCGGGGCGCCGCCGTCGATCGCCGACTGAAGGCGGGCGTTCCAGCCACTGATAAGATCGACCTCGCCGCTCTGCAGAAGCTGCGTCGACTGTGCGCCGCCCGTCCACCATACGTCGACGTGCTGCTTGATCTTGTCCAGGCTCTTGAAGGCGCGGTCGACATCAAGCGGATAGAGTTGATCGACGCTCACGCCATCTGCCATCAGAGCCTGCTCGAGCGAATCGATGGGGTTCTTGCGCAGGGAGCGACGGCCAGGGAACTTCTCCACGTTCCAGAAATCAGCCCAGGTCTTGGGCGCATTGTTCTTGAAGCGCTCGTTACGGTAGGCGAAGACTGTGGAATAGACGTCCGTCCCCATCCAGTGCTCGGAGATCGCTTCCGGCATCAGGCCCGGGGCTGCATCGCGCGTGAAGCCAATAGGTTCGAGAAGGTTCTGCTTCGCCAGGATGTCGCGCGCCGAGACGGTCAGCGTGCAGACGTCCCAGGTATAGGACTTCGTCTCGACAATGGCTTTGAACTGGGCCGTCGGCTCGGCCTCGCGGGCCACGTTGACCACCTTGATGCCGGTCGCTTTCTCGAATGGATCGTAGAAGGCCTTCCGAAAGGCTGGGCCGAAGGGGCCGCCCGGGTCAGCGACGGTGATCGTCGTCGCCGCGAAAGCCCGGCCCGAAAGACCCGGCATGCCGAGGGCCAGAGCAGCCCCTCCCGCGGTCTTGAGCAGGTTCCTTCGGTTCATCGTTGGAATGGTATTGCTCATGTTCATCCTCCTGTTTCGCAGGTCTTCGACCTGCTTTCCCTCGTGGTGTGGCTGGGGCTTCAGCCCTTCTTCGCCGCGGCCTTGCGAGCCAAGAACTCCTCCATCATGCGCGCCGGCTCTCCTGACGCGTAGGCTTCGCGCTGGATGCGGATGCCGGCCGCGAGACAATCGCGGAAGCCCTCTTCCGTCATCTCACGGAAGCGCTGGCGATCGAGGCGCATGGCGACGGGCGGCTTGCTTGCGAGAAGCTCTGCAAGCGCAAGAGATTCACTCATCACCTTGTCCTGCGGCACCAGGCGGTTGATGACGCCGATCCGGTGGCACTCATCCGCGTCCATCATGCGCCCGGTGAGCGTCAGATCAATGGTTCTTGCGAGACCAATGTGCTCGCGCATGATCCAGGGGCCGGTGGTGCTAGCAATTCCGGAGTTGATCTCCGGCTGGCCCATGGTCACGCCTGGGTGGCCGACACGGATGTCGCACAGGAGGGCCACCTGGAAGGCGGATCCGGCGGCGACGCCGTTCAGGGCTGCGATGATCGGCTTCGACAGCGAACGGATGCGGTCATAGAGGCGCTTCCATTCGCCCATCCAGGTTTCAGCGCGATCAGCATCGAAGGTCTTCGTCTCATTGAGGTCCTGACCGGCCCCGAAGGCTCGGTCGCCGGCACCTGTGAGAATGATGGCACGAACCTCCGCATTTTCTTCCATGGCCGTCAAGGTAGCGGTCAGTTCCTCCCGCATGGCGGCGTTCCAGGCATTTAAAACCTGGGGGCGGTTCAGGGTAATGATGCCGACAGCGCCCCTCCGCTCACTCAAGACAAACTCAGCCATACCTGGAATCTCCTAGCAGTTTATTGCAATGCAATAGTTATTATTGTATGTTCCGCCCAACTTGCCGCAATTGTCAACTCCCGTTGCGATTTTTATCGAGGCCGTTCAAATGCGAGAGAATTCAAGAATGGCGATCAATGAAATGAAGACGATCGAAGATGAGCCTCCGGTAAAACGCGGCCGCGCCACGGATCCGCTGATGGTGATGTCGGTGGAAAAGGCCTTTCGCGTGCTTTCGGTTTTCGATCATCACAGCACGAACCTGAGTCTTTCTCAGATCGCTGCTGCGACCGATATGGACGTCAGCGCAGCACAACGTTTCACGCATACGCTGACCAAGCTTGGCTACTTGCGCAAAGATCCGGATACGAAGCGGTTCGAACTGACGGCCAAGACCCTGCAACTGGGTTATTACTACCTGCGCAGCAACCGTCTCGTGGAGAGGGCGATGCCCTATCTCCTGCACTTGTCCAAGGAGACCGAGGAAACGGTCAACATGACCGTGCTCGACGACACGGAGATCATCTTCATCTCTCGCTTCATGAGCCGGCACATGCTGAATACGAACGTGATCATCGGCTCCCGCATGCCGGCCTATTGCACCGCACCTGGGATGGCGATCCTTTCGCGCTTGCCGGAAGAAGAGGCTGTTGCGATTCTCGAACGCTCTGACCGGAAGGCTTACACGCCCTCGACGACCTGGAAGCTCGACGATCTCGTGAAGAAGCTGCGCGTCTCGCGTGAGCAGGGATATGCCACCGCTTTCGATGAGTTCTATCGGGGGGACGCATCCATCGCTGCGGCGGTTGTTGCGGCAAACAATCGCCCGGAGGGCGCGATCAATATCGCGGTTCCGCTCTCGCGCTTCTCGCCGGAGACGGTCGTGGAGCGCTTCGCCATGCATATCATCGCCGGAGCACACTCCGTGTCGTCCACCTGAGGCGATCTTTGCTTGGCTGAAATTTGAGCGAATTGCCCGAAGGATCGACGGGCTTGTTCTTGACAGCCGTTTTGTTCCAATCCTAACATTCCACAAAACTTATCGCATTGCGATAAAGATTTGGCGGTGAGAGATGTCGGACGGGCCAGCTCAGAGAGCGTCTCAAGGGCAATTCGTGAGGGTCGTCCCTCGCCACGGCGCTCCCATCAGCCTGACGATCGATGGACATGCCGTCGAGGCTGTCGAAGGCGACGGCCTGCTTGCGGTGCTCCTGCTGAACGGTAGGGTCGTCCGGCATTTCGAATTCGGCGACGCGCCCCGCGCCGGTTTCTGCCTGATGGGAGCTTGCCAGGATTGCTGGGTCTCGCTCGGCGACGGGGAGCGCGTCCGAGCCTGTACCACCCCCGCAGCCAGTGACATGATCGTCTGGACCGATCATCGGAAAGCTGGCGCCAATGGCTAATGTCGTGATCGTCGGCGGCGGGCCGGCAGGCATCCGAGCAGCATCCATTCTGGTCGAAGCGGGTCTGAAGCCAATTCTCGTGAACGAGGCGAGGCAAGTGGGCGGCCAGGGCTATCGCATGCCCGCCCGGAGCCTTGCTCTCGACATCAAGGCTCTGATGGGCTCGGAGGCAGGAAAGCACCAGCGCCTGCACTCGCTGTTCGCCTCTCTCGAGGAGCGGATCGATTACCGACCCGGCACCCTGGTCTGGGGCGTTCATGACAGAGCGCTGCACACGTTGTGCGATGGCGTGGCGGGTACGATCCCCTATGGCGCTCTGATCCTGGCGACCGGGGCCACGGATCGGATCATGCCGCTGCCGAATTGGACATTGCCGGGTGTCTTCACCCTCGGCGGCGCCCAGGTGATCCTAAAGGATCAGGGCTGTCTGATCGGGAGCCGCATTGTCTTCCTCGGCAGTTCGCCGCTGCTGTTTCTGGCGGCGCTGCAATACCGCAAGTCCGGAGCATCGATTGCCGCCGTCGTGGATACGACCCCTCTCCCAGCGAAACGGGCCGCCATGCGCGACCTTGCGGCGAGCCCGCGAACGCTGGCGCGTGGCATCATGTACCGGGCGGCGCTCCATTGGGCCGGCATTCCCATCATCGACGGCGCGACCCCCCTCGGGTTCGACGGCAAGGAGCATGTCGAGGGCGTTCGGATCAGGGATGGCAGGGGACGCGAACGCTTCATCGCGTGTGATGCTGTCGCCTATGGCTACGGCCTCAAGCCGGAAACGCAGCTGGCCGAGCTGGCCGGAGCGCGCTTCCGGTTCGATCCGACCTTCCGGCTCTGGTTACCGGAGACCGATGCCGACGGGCGAGCTGGGGCTGATCTCTACCTGGCCGGAGACGGCGCGGCGATCGGCGGAGCGGACGCTGCAGAGGCCAGCGGTGCGCTCGCGGCTCACGCGCTGCTCGCTGATTTGGGCCGGCCGCAGCCGGAGGCCGAGTTGGTCCGTCTGCGGCGGCAGATCGGGCGTCTGCGGCGCTTCCAGAAAGGCTTGGCCCGGGCCTTCGCATGGCCGGTCGAGCAGGTTGCCGCATTGCCCGACGAAACCATCGCCTGCCGATGCGAGGCGGTGACGGTCGGGGAAATCCGGTGTGCCGTTCGTACGCCACTCGCCCCGCGTGAGGTCAATCGGGTGAAGGCGATCACGCGATGCGGCATGGGCCGGTGCCAGGGTCGTTTCTGCGGTCCGGCCCTGCAGGAGATCGTGTCCGGAGCCTGCGGAGCGCCGATTGCGGAGGTTGGGCGATTGCGCATGCAGGCGCCGGTGAAGCCCATTCCACTTCATGCGGCAGCGGAGCTGGAGCCATGACGAGAGGGGCGAAAATCGTCGTTGTCGGCGGCGGGCTCATCGGCACCTGGACGGCCCTTCTCATCGCCAAGCGCGGATTGGACGTGATCCTGATCGATAAAGGCGTCGTCGGTGCCCAATCGAGCGGCGTGAATTTCGGCAACCTGCGTTTGCAGGGTCGGCATCCCGGGCAGTATCCATTGTCTCTCAGATCCCAGGCGCTCTGGGAGAACATCGACGAGCTGATCGGCGACAGATGCGAGTTCGAGAGAACCGGCCACCTCTATGTAGCGATGAACGATGCTGAGCAGGCGAAGCTGGAGCAGCACGCACGGGTCGCCGAGAGCCATGGACTCGCGATCGAGCGGATCGACCGTGACGAGCTGCGTCGCCGCTGGCCGTGGGTAGGGGAGAGCCCTCAGGCCGCAACCTATTCGGCGCGCGATGCCACGGCCAACCCCCGTCTCGTGTCGGTGGCCGTCGCAAGGGCCGCGCAGCGCCTCGGCGCGGAAGTGCTCGAGAATACGCGCGTGACGCAAGTGCATCGAAACGGCGCCGGGTTCATCGTCAAGTCCGATACTGGGCGCATGATCGACTGCGATGCGGTGGTGAACTCCGCAGGCGCTTGGGCTCTGACTATCGCAGAGGCCTTCGGCGAGACGGCGCCCATGTTCGCAGCAGGCCCTCCGCAATTCGTGACCGAGCCGCTTCCTTACCGAATCACGCCTTCCGTGCAGGCGGTGGATGGATCCGCCATCTTTCGGCAGGTTCCGCGCGGCAACGTGATTTTCGCGGGTTATCCGCGAACTGCGGCCGATCCCGTGCTCAACCGCGCTCCCGTGCCGCCGGTCAAGACGCTCAACGGCATGCGCAATCTCATGACGATCGCCCCGTTCCTGAAATCGGCGCAGGTGATCCGCGTCTGGTCGGGTATCGAGGGCTATCTACCTGACATGCTGCCAGTCATCGGCGAGAGCGAGAAGACGTCTGGGCTGTATCATGCCTTCGGTTTCTGCGGGCACGGCTTCCAGATCGGTCCCGGAGTCGCTGCGGTGCTTGTCGATCTCATCGTCGAGGGCAAGACCGACACGCCGATCGATATATTCTCCATCTCCCGTTTCAAGAATGCCGTTCAGGTCTCGGACAAGCTGGCGCGTGAATTCGATGGGCTGGTCGTGGCCAGCGGCCGGGCAGGGTGACGCCGATGGGCGAGCTGCTTTATCTCTCCAGCGACGACATTGCGGCACTTGAGATAAAACCTCGGGCCGCGCGAGAGGCGCTTGCCGAAGCCTTCCGCCTGCATGCCGAGTGCAAAACCCACGTTCAGGCGAAGCTCACCGTTCCCGTCGGCCCGGGCCATTTCTTCCAGTCCCTCTGCGCCGCCATGCCCAATCCACCCTTCGCGGCGACGAAGTGGGTCGGCGTTGCCGCCGAGAACGGCGAGCGCGGACTGCCGACTGTCAATGGACTGATCGTGGTGAGTGATTTCACCACGGGCGTTCCGGCAGCGATCATGGATGGAACGGGTCTCACGGTGCTGCGCACGGCCGCCATGTCGGCGTTGGCGGCCTCCTACCTCGCACGTCTCGACAGTACCACCATCGGCTTCATCGGATGCGGAGCCCAGGCCCTTGGGCATCTTGCATCCCTCCGGGATGTGCTGCCTGGTCTGCGCAGAGTCGTCTGCAGCTCGCGCAGGCGGGCATCCGCCGAAAAGCTCGCGACATCTGCCCGTGACGGCGGCCTCGACGCCGAGGTCGTGGATTGTCCCGATGAGGCGCTCGCCTGCGACGTCGTCGTCTCGACTGTCCCGGCGCAGCCCGGCCTTGAGCCGTTCCTGGACGCCTCACTCCTACGGCCCGGCTGCTTCGTCGCCGCGGTCGATCTCGGCCGCCCCTGGCGCAGCGTGGGGCTGCGCTCTCTCTATATCCTGGCCACGGACGATCGTTCTCAGGCGGCCGATCCGTCGAACCGTGCCAAGCTCCGCTATCCGGGTCCCTTCGATGCGGATCTGGCGTCCCTCGTGGCCGGGACCTCGCCCGGCCGCACGGATGGATCGCAGCGTGCCATGTTCCTTTTCCCCGGCTTCGCTCTCGGCGATCTCGCCATCGCGGCCGTGGTCATTGCGGAGGCCGGGCGATCCGGTCGCGGACGACATCTTCCATTGTGAGGGAGGGGAGCCTTGGCCAACATCGCCATCGTGGGGGCAGGCATCATCGGAGTTGCATCCGCGGCCTTCCTCCAGCGGGACGGACACTCCGTTACGCTGTACGATCCCTTGCGGCCGGGGGAGGGCTGCTCCTTCGGCAATGCGGGAAGCATAGGGCCCGGCTCCGTGGTGCCTCTATCTACGCCGGGCATCGTGCGACAGGCAGCTTCATGGGTCACCGATCCCAATAGCCCATTGTGGATCGACTGGCGCTATCTGCCTCGTGCCCTGCCTTGGCTCGCCAAATTCATCGCCGCGGGGGCAAGCCCGCGCATCGACGGCATCGCGAAGGCGCTTCGTCTGCTGCACGCTGACAGCTTCAAGCATTATCGGACGCTTCTGGGCGTCGATGGCCACGCTCTCCTGCATGTCTCCGGTCAGCTCTACCTTTATGAAAGCGATGCGGCCTTTGCCAAGGATGCCCTCGGCCGGAGGCTCAGGGATGCGCTCGGCATCCGCTCGGAAATCCTGAGCTCCGACGAGATCCGGCAACTCGAGCCCTCGCTAGGCCCCCGGTTTGCGAGGGCGCTCTACCTGCCCGATTCCGGCCATTGCAGTGATCCGCACCGCCTGGTCGCGACGATCGCCGAGGATATCACGCGAAACGGCGGACGCTTCGTTCGCGCGGCGGTCAAGGATTTTGAGCAGGAGGCCGGACAGGTTCGCGCCGTCATCACGGATGCCGGGCGCATGCCGTGCGATACGGTGGTCGTCGCCGCCGGTGCGTGGTCCCAACGGCTGGCGAGGCGGCTCGGATTGCGGATCCCGCTCGAAAGCCTGCGCGGGTATCACGTGATGCTGCCCATGCCGGAGACGGCTCCCAAGCGGCCCCTCTATCCTCTGGCTGCGAAAATTATGATAACCCCGATGGAGCATGGTCTCCGGATCGCAGGCACGGCCGAGATCGCCGGTCTCGACGCCCCCATGAACGAACGGCGTGCCGCCGCTCTCGGGACGATTGCGAAGCGCTATTTTCCCGGCATCGCCGGCGAACCGATCTCTGTATGGATGGGACACCGACCGGCGACACCCGACTCCCTTCCGGTGATTGGACCTTCGCCTCAGCACCGGAACGTCATGCTTGCATTCGGTCACGGTCAGACGGGGCTGATCGGGGGCTCGACGACAGGCCTGCTGGTCTCCGATCTGGTTGCTGGTAGGGAACCGACTATTGATCCCTATCCTTACCGGGTGGGGCGGTTCTAGGAGAGCCCGATCTGTGCGTAGACCTAATTGATAGGCCGATCGTCTGTGTGAATCTGGCCGCACAGCCCAGGCCGCACGCCTGAGAGGCTGAGTTCTCTAGTAGCTCATGAATAGAAGGTAGGGTCTGGTTCTGGCACGTCTCGGAAGTAGGTCAAATGTCCGCATAAAGAGGCCACAGCGGACGTTTCTGGAGGGCAGGGGATCGTCAGTGCGTGACCGATGCTGACCTTTCGAAACGTCATCTTATGGGGGAGCACCTCAGCAGCGCGTGAGCCCGACTTAGCCGAGCCTGAGAGGGGATTACGCTCCGGCGGTCCTCCGACCTGAGCGCGATGAAGCTGCTCTGAGTCAGCGTTCGCGCCGGTAGTGCATGGCGACCACGCCATTGCGGAGCGGCTTCGCCGAGACCAGCTCGAGCCGTCGCGTACTGGGCAGCCCGCCCTGGTACAGGGTTGGGCCGTGCCCGGCGATCCTGGGATGAACGAGGAGCTTGTACTCGTCGATCAGATCCAGCCGGTCCAACTCGATTGCGAGTTTGCCGCTACCGAGGAGAACGCCCGCCGGACTTGTGTCCTTGAGCCTCTGAACGCCGGTTCGCAGATCCTCGGCGATGTGGTGGCTGTTGGTCCACGGGAAGTCCTTTCGCGCCGACGAAACGACGTATTTCGACTTGGCCTCCAGCTTAACCGCCCACTCGCGTATCGCTGGCGGCGCCTCCACGTCGCCGCGAGCGACGGCCGGCCAGTAGCTCTCCATCATCTCGTAAGTGACACGGCCCCACAGCATCGCCCCGCTTTCGTCCATGAGGCGGGTGAAGAACGCGTGCGTCTCGTCGTCGGCGATTCCCTCCTGATGGTCGACGCAGCCATCCAGGGTGACGTTGATGCTGAAGGTCAATAGTCCCATGCGGCGATCCTAAGCCATGCGCTCGAAAAAGCGTAGGGCTATTGCTCGAGGTCTATGTTCAACTTCTGCAACAAGTAAATGCGGGCCTAGACGCCTGACGACAATGCGGCTGGCAAGAAGGTCCACTTACGACCGGCTCATGGTTGTCCGCTTCTCGCACTCCTGAGATGTGAGGGCTTTGTCCGCTTTCGCACTCAAGTGCCGACGTTCGTTGAGCGACCGGCGTTCTCATTCAGACGCCCGTCCGTTGCGGCTTCATCGGCAACAGGTGGTGAGCCTTGTAGGGACGGCGCAGCCTTCCTCTGGGTGTTGTCACGTTAACTCGGGTTTTGACCGCGACCGTGTAGACGGGGCGGCATGAGCAAGTCTGTCAGCTACAAACGCCATCGCTTTCCGCCTGAGGTCATTGCCCATGCGGTGTGCCTGTACTTCCGGTTTCCACTGAGCCTACGGCTGGTCGAGGAGATGCTGCTCGAGCGCGGCATCGTCGTCTCCTATGAGACGGTCCGACGATGGGCCTTGAAGTTCGGCCCGGCTTACGCCTGCCGCCTCAGGCGCAAGACCCCAAGCCGGCGTGATATCTGGCATTTGGATGAGGTCGTGGTCACCATTGCTGGCAAGAGGCATTGGCTCTGGCGGGCGGTTGATCAGGATGGCTATGTGCTCGATGAAATCGTCCAGAGCCGGCGTGACACCAAGGCCGCTAAGCGCTTGCTGAGGCGTCTGTTGAAGAAGCAGGGCCGCCCGCCCAAGCGACTCATCACCGACAAGCTGGGCTCGTATGCGGCCGCCCGACGTCAGGTCATGCCAGAAGTCGAACACCGATTCCATAAGGGGCTCAACAATCAGGCGGAGAATTCGCATCTCCCGTTCCGGCGACGCGAGCGGACGATGCAGGGCTTTCGATCGGCCAGGTACTTGCAGCGGTTCGTCAACGTGTTCTCGGCTGTCCGCAACCTTTTCGTTCCACCCCGCTCCCGCCGCTCTGCCCGCGCGACACACCTTCACCGCGTCAACGCCATGGCAGCGTGGAAAGTCGCGGCGAATGTCGCCGCTTGAAACTGTCATGAGACCAAATTTGCCTCGATGCGCCCGATGCGGGTTAACGTGACAACACAGGGCGAGGTGCCCGCCACCCGCGGCAAGTTAGTCCAGCCCCACCGTCTTGGGTGCGCTGGCGTCGGCCCCCAGGACCGTCGGCTGATCGGCCTCAGGTTCTTTCAGGGTACGATCCCGCTAGTAGCGGAACTGGTTGCGGCCCTGAATGCTGCCTCGGCCAAGGACGAAGGAGCGGCGCCCTCCTACCCTTCACCGCTGAACAGCTGGCCGCCTGCGCTCAGCCGGAAGTGAGGCAACGGCGCCGGGTTTATCTGCGCTGGATTGAGGATCGCCGAATGACTCAGGCGTTTGCGGGCGAGCAATTGGCAATGATGGAGCAGATCGCTCGGGACTATCAGGCGAAGGCTGATGCAGAGACTGCGAAAACTGATCTCTTCGGGGGCGTGGCATGAGAACCCAGCTCGGCAGCCCAAATCGGCCGCGCTCCTTAGAAGGAGCAAGACTTGGCGGAGTCGGACGATCCCTGAAACCTGTGGGATCGAGGAACACGCCCACCAGCGGGGGAATGGTCAAGGCCGCAAAGACAGCCGCAATCAGTATGACCAAAGCTAGTTCCACCAGAGGTCTCCTTCTCCGAGACAGCGGCGGGTACTCACGCCTCATCACAATGGTGCAGGTGCGTGGTTTCCAAGTGATGAATTCAACGCTTGGAGGCGCTTGATGATCCACGAAGGCGATCACCGCCCCTACCCCGCTTGGTTCCTCTGGCTCTTCTATCCCGCGCTTATCGCGCTGGCTGCGGCCGCCCTGGCGCACTGAGGCACGCCGGTGAAGAAAGTGAAAAGGGCCGCTGATTGGGGGCAGCGGCCCAAGTTGGAGCCCTCTGGCCGCACGTAGGTAAGGGCAGCGTGACGGCCTCAGGTCAGACGGTTCTAGCCCACCCTGCTTAACGAAGAATTATAGCTAGGAAGATCGTCAGCCGGAGCTCGTTGGTCCGGTACCTGCCGGCCGGGCTCGCCTATCTGGCCGACGCGATAGCAGCCCGACGAGATCCGTCGCAAACAATTTGTTTCAGAATTTCAGGTATTGTTCTCCCGTATCTCAATGGCGGAGGACACAGTGTTTAAGGGCAGGCATTTCGACCGTTCGGTAATCCTGCTCTGCGTCCGGTGGTATCTCGCCTATAACCTGAGCCTGCGAAATCTCGAGGAGAGATGATGGCTGAGCGCGGCATCTCTGTCGATCACGCAACCATCCATCGCTGGACGGTGGATTATGCCCCGCTGCTTCTGGATCGCTACAACCAGCGGAAGAGAGCCGTCGTGGGGAAGTGGCACATTGATGAGACCTTGTATTTGATGGGCGTTGCGGGTCATTCCCACAGCATGAGGCCGGGATAGCTCGAATGAGACATAAGACAGAACTCTGCGATGTAGATGGTACGCCCGGCCTCACCACGCGCCCCAGCTGAGATCGGACGGTATCAAAGGTCATCCCGAGACGGATAAACCTGCATTGACAAGGTTGATCAGCGCAAGGGGCATTCCTGACGAGAGGAAGCTCTATGAC
>NZ_JAMXFI010000061.1:0-46422 GCF_025460875.1 Microvirga yunnanensis | reverse complement strand
CCGGACGCCGTCGTCGACGAGCGAGATGGCCTGAAGAGCCCCGAAGGGAAGCTGGCTCAGGTCGACCCGGTAGATGCTTCGATAATTGTCAAAACCGATAAACTCCGCTGACGCGACAACATTGGCCATGGAATGCCTCCTCCCGTTGGTTTGAGAAGCAAACGTTCCCGCCAGCCGGAAATTCCGCACCTCCAAAGTCGTAGTTCATTTACTGTACAAAGAGAGGTATTGAAGGCGCGATATTTGTTCTAATGCAGGGCCGCGGTAGTAAAACCACGCGCCAATCTCTTTTAACATATGTTGAAATCTCAGTCGCATTCCTGAACACTTCATCTCAATCGAGTAATGGTCGGATCTGTGTGGCGATGCCGGTCTCCTCACCGCGGGCGACGAGCACGGGGCTCGACCCATGTCGCTTCGTGTCCAAGGAGGGGCGGATTCCCGCCGCAACAGACCCTCAGGAGAGAAAACCGAACGGTCTTGATAAGATCTGCCCGTGGCTGATGCAGCCCTGGAAACGGGACGCCCGCCGAGTCCGGCCCGCGGGAGAGCCGGCAGTCCCTATTCACGATCATCCCGAGCACCATTAGAGCCGCGCGGAAATGGGGACCCGTTGCTCTGGTCGAAGGGACGGGGTTGAGAATGGAGCAGGGGAAATGCAGGCTGTGTTGCCTCGAGCGGGAACGCCGGTGTCCCCGGACGGGTATCCATCATGGGCGCTGAACGTTCGCCGATGAATCGTCGGCAGCAACACCTCGCGCCAGCATACAGCTATGATCCAGGAGATCTTCCGCTTGGCTGTCACGCCCGGAAGCGGCAATGACGTAAAAGCCCTGCCCCGATCCATTCGGCGGAGCGCTGAAGACCGCGACACCCACTCTGGACAAATCCCTTCGATCGCCTGGAAGGTGCGTCAGGCGCTCGAAGATGTTCGATGTGCCCAGTTCGTCCGCGGCGATCCTGATGCCGAAGAAGCGCTGGTTGTCTTGCAGAAAGCCAAGCGACTGCAAGAACTCGAGCGGCTGCCAGGTGCTCCCGAGCTCCGCATCGTGCTGGCGAAGCACCGCGAGAACCTCCGGGTGTGCACAATCGGCGTGAATATGAAGTTGATCCTGCGTGCGACTGCCCCTGGAGTTGATGGCCAGCCCGACATCCTCGAGGCGGACGCGCCCTTTGGCAGCCTCGATGACGAAGCGTCGCGCTGCGAGAGCCGCCTGCCAGTAGGCCTCTGCTCCCGGCTGCTGCAGGGTCGGGGCCTCGATTCCGACCAGACGTGCGGTCGGAACAACGAGGGTATGGGTCTCTTTCCACGGAGGCCTGAGAACGACCGTCCCCGGAGATCCGTGCTGCCCCAAGTTGACTTGGACGCAGGGCAGAGAAACATTGAGCGCCCGCTTGGCGGCGACGCAGGTCTCCACCACGCGCCACAGGGCTCCTCGCGATGGGTCGCTTGCGAAGGTCCTGCGGGCGATGAAGACAGTTGCAAGACACGCAAGGGATAGCCACAGGGCTTGTTTCAGGGACATGCACCGGAGATGGTCAATCCAACCCCCATGGCAATACAACGAATGGGCGATGGCTGCGGCACGCGGTGCCGTTCTGCGCCGGACGCCTCCCCGGACGCGCGCCCCTGTCCCGCTTCCTCTTGCCCTCCCCTGTCGACAGAAAGGTTTAGCCATGACGCCTCTGCCTTCGACGGCCCTCGCGGACGTCTTCACGGAACCCAGCCACGTCGATCCGGACACGCTCAATAATCTGGGTCCCCTCCGGCGCCTGGCGGGGCGCTGGCGCGCACGCAAGGGTGTGGACCTCAACCCCAAGGCGGAAGGCCCGGAGCGGCGCGTGTTCATCGAGACCATCGATTTTCAGGCGATCGACCCGCAGACGAACGGGCCGCAACTGCTCTACGGCCTGCGCTACCACATCCACATCACGACCGAGGAAGAGGACATCACGTTTCACGACCAGGTCGGCTACTGGCTCTGGGAGCCGGCCACCGGCCTCGTCATGCAGACCATCGCCATCCCGCGCGGGCAGGTCGCCCTTGCGGCGGGCCAGGCGAGCCCCGATGCCGACGAGATCGTCGTGACCGCAGCGCGCGGGCAGACCGATTATGGCATCTGCTCGACAACCTTTCTGGAGCAGGCGTTCCGCACCGACCACTACCGGATCACGATCACCTTCCATCCGGACGGGAGTTGGAGCTACGTGACCGATACCGAGTTGCTGGTGCATGGCCGGGACGCGCCCTTCGCCCATCAGGACCGGAACACGCTTCGGCGGGTCGGGGACGCGAAGCCCAATCCCCTGGCGATCATTTTGTCCAAGCGAAAGACAAGCTGAGGGCAGCATCCCGTCGAACGTCGCTCGGCCTCGAAATTTCGCGCCGGCCGACCGCTCCTTCGGAATCTTCGTTGGCTTCAGCCAGGCCGCCGTCATCCACCGGGAGGGCAACCGGCTTTCGCGAACATCCGTTCTTTCATTCGGGAGTGGCCGGCTCCTTGTCTTCGAAGGGGCCGGCAATCTCATACCGAAGACTCGGAGCGGCCGTTCGAAGCGAACAGGTCATCAGCCGGCCATCGAAAGACTGCGGCAGGTGAAGGATTGCACCTTGCGCATCGTGCGGATCCCGAGGGCCGTATCAGTGAAACGTGGACCCGGTCTTGCGCACGATGCGCCCATTCAGAAAGAAGCATCGGATGACACGCAAAAGGGCAGGTCCACTGTTGAGTCCGATGCTTCAGACGATGTTCCAGTAGTTCATGGCTGCCGCCGTCCCCGCATTGGCCATGACAATGCCAATCTCGAACGTGCCGTCCTCATCCTGGTCCGAGAAGACATAGCCCGTGTTCGCCACGATATTGTAGAGAAACGCATGCGTGATCGTCCCGCCGGCAAAGGCGCTCTGCGCATCGAGAAGGGCAGCTTCGACCGTCGTCGCGCCGGTGGCGGCCTCACCATAGTTCGAGGCCGTTCCGTCGATGGCGAGGTCGATCCGGTCAGCCGCCACGCTCCAGTCGGCGATCGTGCTGACCAGCGCGGAGGTCGTTCCCGACGAGTATGGCCCGAAGCTGAACGTGTCGGCCCCGCTGCCGCCGATCATCCAGTCGGTTCCGCGAGCGCTGCCCAAGGTATCGTTGCCGGCCCCGCCTTCCAGCGTGTTGCGGCCCTCTCCGCCATCCAGCCTGTCATTGCCGCCCGAGCCATACAGGTGGTCATTGCCGCTCGATCCCGCGACGGTATCGTTCCCCGTCCCGCCGACAACGGTGTCATTGCCGACATTGCCGTTCAGGAAGTCATCTCCGCCGGCACCCATCAGACGGTCATTGCCATAGCCGCCGGACAGATTGTTGGCCTTGCGGTCGCCCGTCAGCCTGTCATCGTACAATGAGCCGACGACGTTCTCGATGCCGAAGAGACGATCGAACCCCTGGCCGATGGCGGTATTGCGACCGAGATCCACCGTGACGGCGGCGTCGGCCGAGAAGTAGGCCGTATCGCTGCCTGCTCCGCCATACACCGTGTCGCTTCCGACGCCTCCGTCGAGCCAGTCGTTGCCGGCCCCGCCATCGAGGATGTCGGAGAAATCCGTTCCATCGATACGGTCGTCCTTAGGTGTTCCAATGCGAATCGCCATCGATTGCCTCCGCAGGCTCTGGTCGGCCGAAGTCGTTTGTTGGTGAAGTGATGCGCCACGTTCCTAATAGACGAGGAATGACCGTACTGAATCTTCTACAGTCGCAACGGAAACTTTCACGTGAAATGATGTCTTCGATGAATGACGTATTGAACGAGGAGCTTCATCGTAGCCCGGTTCCCGGGATTCGGGCAGCCGTTCAGAAGAGGTACGCTCTTCTACCTCCACTGTGTTGTGTTCGCTTCGGAACGGATGGGCTTGACGTTCATTATGGCGTGTCTGACGGGCGGGCCCGATCTGCCGCAATGCGGCAGGCAAGATTTCCCCTGAGGCCTTCCTCGAATCGGATCGCCCGACCCTGCTGCTGCGCCTGAGCGGGAAGCCCCCACCACAGGCAGGCCAGCGCGAGAACGAGGTTTTTCATGGGGCACGGCTTCTCGAAGCGAAGGCAGAACCGTACCATGCCCAAGAGACGCGAAGGCCTCCTCGAAGGAGTCAGGACCGTCGTGGCCCAAGCGACCGAGTCCAGGCGACCGATCCCGTGCCGATTACGGACGATGCGGGCCGGCCCCGGCGCGACGGATCCGGGCGTCACGCTCCGCGGCTGTCGAGATAGGTCCTGGCCGCCTTGACGGCGGCGTCGCACTGGTTGGACGTGCCGCCGAGGATCTCTTCGGGCCTGGTGCGGCGGGTCCAGACATCGAGCGCCGCCGTGACGACCCAGAGCGGCTCGGCCATGGCCCGGTCGGCGAGCTTCGGCAGGGAGGATTCGGCGCAGGTTCTCATCTCGGCGATGACGGCCTGGGGCGCGCGGACCTGGGCCAGGCGTTCGTTCATCTCCGCCTGAAGCGGATCGACGATCAGCACGCCAACGACGGCCGCCAAAAGATCTTGAAGCATTGTCACCTCTGTGCCGGCGGTCGGATCGGAAGAGATCCGACATCACGCAACAGCCGGCACGGCTTGCGTCAGAGGGGCCCGGATCGGGGTCATCCGGGATGTAGGGGCAGGTCGGCCGGGCTTCAAGGCTGGGCCTTTCCACCGCTGCGCCGTCCGGATCGGCCCGAGCCCTTCGGGTCATGGTGCGCCCGGGCATCAAGATTATATTCCGCTGCGACCAAACGTACTTACGCAATAGAGTGGCCGGGCCTCAAAGTTGCCTGGATTGACCCTGTATCACCCGACCCATGTCGAACGTGATTTGCGGATCGGATCATCAGCCTTATGAGCAGCCCGCCTCAGCCCCGAAGTAACTTCACCTTCCCCTGGTCTGTCGATCATCAACCGCAAAGCGGACTCATTGAAAAGCTCGAAACCTTCCAGAGGCAGTGCCTCCTGCGCTGGCAGTTTATCGAGACCTGCCGGGCGATGGCGCGCCCGGCGCTCGGGCGTGCCGGCATCCTGGTCGACCGGACCGTTCTCGCTACGGCGTTGATCGTCATGCCGAGGGTGTTCGCCGGCTGGGACGCCCTACGTCCCGCCCTGCTCTCGCAGACCCGGGCGCTCCTGCCCTTCGTGCCGCTGCCCAGCCCCGAGGACGAAGCGATCGGGTCCGATCCGGCCTGGGAGCTTCTCGCCGAGTTCCAGGCGCTCGCGCCCGACCAGCAGGACAAGGCGGCCAAGAACCTCGCGCTCCTGTGGGACCATTTCGAGCATCTGTTCGGGGGATTGAGCGGCTTCCTGTCGGAACCGCCGGTCGAGCAATCCCTCTACCTGGACAAGCTGGCGACGGCATCGCGGCGGATGAAGCTCGCGCGCGGGTCCGAGGTCGCCTTTCACTATGTGACGGTCGAACTGATGCGGCTCTACGTGCACGGCCTTCAGCTCGGGCGCAAGGACCGGGCCGCGCTGGCCCTGGCCTCCGCCGTGTCCGGTCTGATCGACCGGGGACGCATGATGACGCCGGCGCTCACCGTGGAGGTGGAAGTGTCCCGGTCGCGGCAGGCGGAGGCCGCCTGAGCCGATCGCAGGCTCTAAAGCATCGGACGCGTGATCGAACTCACGCCCGATGCTTCAAGCTCTTGTTTTGGAGCATCTTTTCGCGCAAAACCGGTTCCCACTTTTGCGCCCGATGCTTCAAGCTTTTGTTTTGGAGCATCTTTTCACGCAAAACCGGTTCCACTTTTGCGTCCGAGGCACCAGGGACGCGACAATGCCCGGGAGGCGGCAGGCCACCCGGGCATTGTCCAGAAAGGTCGCGGTCGAGCCTTAGCGGCAGCGGCGGACGCGGCGGGTCACGATGTCGCCGTCCGGCTCTTCCTCGCGGATCACCACGGTGCGGCAGCGCTCGATGCTTCCGGTGGACAGATGATCGCGGTCATAGACGCGACGGCGCTCGTAGCGGCGTTCGTAGCGGTCATTGTCCGGGCCGACGCGGACGCTCGGGCCATCGGGACCGATGCCGAACTGCACCTGAGCGGACGAAGGCGTCGAAACGACGACGCTCGAACCGATTAACGCGGCTGCCAGGAGCCAAGCTGACTTCTTCATCATTCCATCTCCACGTATTGCCGTGTATTGCCGTTTGGTCGACAACGCGTTACTTCGCTTTACGTTTCATGGAATGAGACGACGAAATGCATTTCCGTCGCAGAGCACGGCTGCGCGAGGAGATGATGGGAAACAACTACGAACAACCATCGGGACACAGGGCGAATACGCAACAGGGCCGGGGCTAGCGCGCCGCCTCGATCTCGCTCTGCTCGACGACGCGCTCGATCAGCTCCGCCTGGCTCTTGATGCAGTAGAGCGGCACGCCGCCTGCGGTGGACGGCAGGAGGCGCAGAACCCGGAACAGATCGTCCGGGAGGCTGTGGCAGTCGGCTCTGGGCCGCACGACCTGGCCGATTTTGAACACATGTGCGATCATGGCACCCTCCAGGAGCCGGGAACCGGGCCATCATAGCAGGCCCGCGCGCTCACCGTGAGGCTTCGCCCAGGTCGAGCGCGGGTCCCGCCGGGCAGGCCCTGCGATCAGATCGGGCCTCTCGGGATGTCGTGCCAGTAATCGCGCATCTCCTGCTCGCGTTTGCGGTCGGGCCAGATGCGTTCGTCGCCGTAGAAGGCGGGAGCCGCCTGGACCTGAGCCTCGGTCACATCGGTGCGATAGCCCTCGAGCTCCCTGTCGTAGGCCAGCTTGTCCCACGGAACCGTATGATGGTGCACACCCAGTCCCAGGAAGCCGCCGAAGGTCACGTCCACGTAGAGAACCCGCCCGCTCACCTTTTCGATCAGCAGGCGCTTGATGGTGCCGATCTGCGTTCCGTCGGGTCCGTAGACGGCCGTGCCTTCCACCCGATCGCTCTGGATCACCGGGTGCCATTCGGTCGGCCGTTCGACCGGTCCCCAGAGATAGAACCCGTTCTCGATGATTCCGGCGGCCACCACCGCCCGGCTGACATTGAGAACCCACTCGTCGTCGGGACCGATGCGCCTGTCGAGAGCCCAGGGCCCATGCTCGGCGGGCAGCGTCTCGCCCGTGGCGCTCTCCGTAAAGCCGCGCAGATCGGGTGTCCGCTCGGACTGGAACACGTAATACGTTCTCATGGGCGCCTCCCATGCAGCAGGTCGATCGCCCCGCACCCCTTCCCTCGTGATCGCCGACGGACTCCATGCGCGTTCCGCGAGGTGATTGGACGTTCAACCTCAAGCGCGTGAGGGCGGTTCCTCGCACCTGCGAAAATGTGCGCTGCATGCCTTGGGGCGCCATGCGCTTTGCAGCGTTGGACCGCGCGCCTTTCGGTGCTAGGCTCCCGAAAGGCAAGCCTTCTGAGTTCAGGGACGGAACAAGTGGTCGCAGACTTGGCAATATCCTTGCTCGTCGTCCTGGCCGGCGCCGTCGGGATGCTCCTGCTGCTTCTCACGTGGTTCGGCGGCAGAACCATCACGCCTGAAATCGAGGACGATCTCGACCCGATCCTGGGCGCGCGGGATCCCATGGCCATCTATGAATCCCATGGCCCGTTCATCCCGATGCCGGGCCATTTGAAAACCCGCGATCAGATGGTGGAATGGATGATCAAGGAGCTTCCCAAGCTCACGGCGGAAATCGCCAACCCGCGAGCCTGAGAAGCGGGTCGAATCAACGGGCGGAAAGCCGGAGCGCCGTCAATCGCAGCGACGGACCCGCCGCTCGATCGTGCGGCCCCATTCGTTCTCCTCGCGAATGATGATGTTGCGGCAGCGGCTCTCGTACCCGTAACGGCGCTCGTCGCGCATCGCATCCCGGCGGCCGGCCTCGTAGGCGCGGGCGCGATCTTCCTCACGGCGCTCGCGCCAGCGTTCCCGGCGCTCGTACCGCTCCTGCTCGGGATCGCGCACGCCGACCTGCGGACGTCCGTCCGGACCGATGCCGAATTGGATCTGAGGCTGAGCGAGCGAAGGAGAAGCACTCCAGAGGCTTGCGCCCATGGCAAGAGCGGACAGAAGAATGATTTTTCGCATCGGAAAAGTCCTGTTCGACAATCGCTGTCCAACGTTCGCTTGCAGAGAGGGTTCCCAAAACAGGTCCCTGCGACGCTGGTCGATGACGTGATGAAAAGTGGATGGGATCGACACGATTTCAGGGAAACATCAGGGCCGAGGCCAGCACGCTCACCGCATAGGCCAATCCGATCAGAAGCGGGGCCAGCATCGCGGCTGACGCCAGCACGAAGACCGACAGGCTGAGGCTGCGCATGATAAGGCTCCTTCAATCATGATGCCCGCAGCCTAACGGGAACCTGGGCCGTAACATGGCACAACCGGGGCCAAACGGGAGACGGCCGGCAAAGTCGCGCCCGCCATGGGCTCGCCGAGTGGCGATGAACGGACGTGGATCCTATCGCTCGCAGGCATCCGGCGCCGCGACATCGGATCTGCCGCGGGGTCTCGGACGGGTGGCGATGTAGAGGGCGACGCTTCCCATGACGGCACTGAGAATCACCGGCAGGATGCGGCTTTCGGCGAGATGCAGAATCACCCCATAGGACAGGGCGAGCATCGTCAGGGCGAAGATTTTGGCCTGGAGCGGAATCGCCTTCTGGTCGCGCCATGCGGTGAGCAGCGGACCGAAGCGGGGATGATTGTCGAGTCTCGCGGCCAGGGCCGGGCTCGACCGGGTGAAGCACCAGGCGGCCAGGAGCACGAAAGGTGTGGTCGGCAAGACCGGCAGAACGATGCCGGCGATCCCGAGCGCGAGGCTCGCATAGCCGAGGCACAGGTAAAGGCGACGCATCATCCCGCTTCTCGCAAGCAACGGTCCGGAGCAGGCATACGCTTCATTCCACGATCCTGTGCCGTGGTCAGGACCCTGGCGCCAGCGCCGCCTCGACGCTCGCGGCGATGTCGAGCAGCCGCTGGTCCTGGCCGTGGCGTGCCACCAGCATGAGGCCGACAGGCCGCTCGGTGCGGGGAAGCGGCACGGAGATCGCGGTCAGGTCGAACTGGTTGCCGAACATGGTGTTGCGCAGGATGAGCGCATCGGTCCTGTTGTAGAGCTTGTCGTCGGCCTCCAGAGGCGCAGTCAGCGGCGCCGCGATGGCGGTGGCCGGCAGCGCCAGCAAGTCGACAGGAGACAACCGCGCGTCCATGGCGGCCGCGAGGGCGCGCCGGCGGCGCAGCATGCGGATATAGACCGGCGCCGGCACGGTCCCGCTGCGGGCGATCCACCAGCGCACCCGCGGGTCCATTTCGGCCGCCTTCGCGTCGAGCCAGTCCGCATGAACCTCGGAGGCCTCGATGGACGCGATGGAGGCCGCCACCGTCGTGTCGGCCATGGCGTCGAGCAGATCCTCGATGCCGTGATCGGCGATCCTTGCGCCGGCCCGCGACAGGACCGTCAACGACGCCTCGAATGCCTGGTCCACCGCCGGCTCGGACTGCGAGAACAGGCGTCCCCGCGGAACACCGATCCGCAACCCGGCCAAGGGGTGCGGAGTCAGCACGCGCGGCTCCTCGCCGGCCATGACCGCATCCGCGAAGGCGCAGTCCTGCACGGTGCGGGCGAGCGGCCCGATGGAATCGAGGCTGGGCGAGAGCGGGAGGGTGCCGTCCAGCGGCACGCGATGCGCCGTGGGCTTGAAGCCGACGACGCCGTTGAGCGCTGCCGGAATGCGCACGGAGCCGCCGATATCGGTCCCGATGGCGATCTCGCTCGTGCCCTCGGCCACCGAGACGCCGGCGCCCGAGGACGAGCCGCCCGGAATCCGCAAGGGATCCGCCGCGTTGCCCGGCGTGCCGTAATGCGGGTTGAGGCCCAGACCCGAGAAGGCGAACTCCACCATGTTGGTCCTGCCCAGGATGACGGCGCCGGCCTGGCGCAGCCGGCGAACGATCGCCGCGTCCCTGGCGGCGGGCGGCGCATCGCGCAGGGCGATCGAGCCCGCGAGCGTGGTCTCGCCCGCCACGTCGAACAGGTCCTTGATGGACACGATCGCCCCGTCGAGCGGCCCGAGCGAGAGCCCGATGCGACGGCGGGCATCAGCGGCATCGGCCGCGACGCGCGCCTGGTCCGCGTAGACGCGCAGGAACACCCGCTCGTCGGCCGCACGCCCGGCCAGGCGCGCCAGAATGGTTTCGAGCTTGTCTCTGATCGTCGTCATGGGGCACCGGGTGCATGGACAAGAGCGTGGAGCAATGTGGAAGAGCGGAGTGACACCTCCCGCGTCATCACCAGCCTCGTGCCGGCGATCCCGATGACGGATGGCACCGGGCTTGTCCCGGCCATGACGGGGAGGGTCAGCGTCGGACGAAAGGCGGTGTCCATCACGACGCGTAGCGCTCGCGGGCCTCGCCCGCATCGCCTTGGTCCGTCGTTATCGTCGACAGCGGGAAGGTGATGACGCAGCGGATTCCCGCCGGGGCGAAATCGAGCTTGATCTCCCCGCCGAGCTGCTGCGCCAGGCCGCGCTGGATGAGCTTCGATCCGAAGCCCTGGCGCTCGGGCTTCTTGACCGTCGGACCGCCGCTCTCGACCCATTCCACGAGCAGCGCGGGATGGTTCGACCCTGCAGTGACGGCCCACATCACATGGAGCTTCCCGTCCGGGACCGACAGGGACCCGTATTTGACGGCGTTCGTCGCGAGTTCATGCACGGCCAGCCCCAGGGCCAGGACGGCGCCCGGTTGCAGATTGATCCTGGGACCCCGCAGACGGATGCGCTGGCGCATGCCGTCCTGGTAGGGCTCCAGCTCGTTCCTGAGCACGTCCTCCAGAAGAGCGCCCTGCCACTGGGTCGCCGTCAGAAGGTCATGGGTCTTGGCCATGCCGTGCAGGCGGTCCATGAAGGCGCTCCACGCCGCGGGATCGTTGCTCTCCGCGGAGCGTCGCGTCAGGGAGGCCACGGACTGAACGGTCGCCAGCGTGTTCTTGACCCGGTGGTTGAGCTCATGGAGCAGAAGCGCCTGCCGCTCCTCGACGAGCCGGCGCTCGGTCACGTCCTGGGACACGCCGACCATGGACACCTGCCCGTCCGGGCCGGTTCGCATCCGGCCGCTGATCCGGATCCAGTGCTCGGTGCCGTCGGGCCAGATCACGCGATAGTCCACGTGCAGATCCGCGCGGGTCGCGAGGGCCTTGGCCAGGGCTTCCGCCTGCGTGGCCCGGTCGTCGGGATGGATCGACGCGATCAGGTCCGCATAGGTGAAGGGCTCGTCGGCGTCGCGGCCGAAATTGGCCCGGCACAGGGCCGACGTGGTGAAGGCGCACGTGGACGGAACGTACTCCCAGGAGCCGAGATGGCCCGCCGTGAGGGCCAGTCGCAGGCGCGCCTCGCTCTCGGC
Source organism: Microvirga yunnanensis (assembly GCF_025460875.1). Lineage (NCBI taxonomy): Bacteria > Pseudomonadati > Pseudomonadota > Alphaproteobacteria > Hyphomicrobiales > Methylobacteriaceae > Microvirga > Microvirga yunnanensis. Next base: position 35,024 of record NZ_JAMXFI010000061.1, on the reverse strand, counting down.
CATATGGGCGAGAACCTCCTCCCGCTCCCGTCGATGCCGGCGGATCCCGCTCGCGGCTTCCACGAGCGCCTTCTTGATCGTGTCGAATTCCAGAACCCGCGTGGTCGTCGGATCCGAAACCTCCCCGCCTCGCCCGAGGGTCTGGGCCGCCGCCACGAGCTGGTCGACCGGCTTGGCGATGGCGCAGGAAAGCAGGACCGCCAGGAGAATGCCGACCAGGATGACGGCGCCGAGAACCGCCAGCCAGAAGAGGGAGCGCTGGGCCGACCGGGCGAGCTCCGTTTCCGGGATGCTGAGCACGAAGGACCAGCCATAGGCCGGCGACTGGCTGAAATAGGTGCGCACCGGGATGCCCTCGAGCGTCACGCTCTGGAGCAGCCCTTCCCGCGAGGCCGCGAGGGCCTCCTGAACATAGGGGCTGGCGGATTGGCCGACGAACCGCTCCGGCGAGCGGGAGCGGGCCACGATGGTCCGGCTGCGGTCGAGCACAGCGGCGTTCCACCCGCTGTCGATCCGCTGGTCGCGGATGATGGTCTGGAAGACGTCCGGCGTGATCGCGAGCGACAGGATATAGGCGACCTGCTCGTCGAGGATGACCGGAACGTCGATGGTGATCAGGCGCTGCCCGGTCAGAGACCCCACATAGAGGTCGGACACATGGGGCTTGCGGGTTTCCTGAACGAGCCGCAGCGCGTCCGGACGATTGCTGTTCGGCAGGGTCACGCCGAAAGGCACGCGGGTGTTGAAGAGAACGCGGCCGCCGGGCTCGAAGAGCGCGATCCAGGACGGGTCGGCCAGTCCGGTGTTCTTGGTCTGCTGGTAGAATTCCGCGAGGTCTCCCCGGGCGAGGCTGGACGATTGGGCGAGCACCTGCAGGGCCACCACCGACTTCTCGATCTCGCGGTCGAGCAGCAGGCTCAGGGCGCGGGCCGTCTCCTGCATGCGCAGGTCGATCGCCTGCTGCTCGGCCCGGTAGCCCGAATAGAGGCCGGCGGCCGCCACCAGGATGGTCGGCAGGGCGAGGACGAAGACCAGTCCCCACAACACCTGCCGCAGCGACGTGCGGGCTCCTGCGGGACGGCCCCGATCAGCTTGCCCGGCACGAACTTGGACGGCGGATCTTCGGCCCGCCATGCTAGCTGTCCTGAACCGGCATCAGGACGCGCACGAGCGTGGCTGGATCCTCGCGGGGCCAGTCGACCTGGGCGTCGAGCTGGCGTGCCAGGGCCTTCAGGATGGTGCCGGAGGCGCTCGTCCGCGCGGCCTCCTTCTCCTCGGGGCTGAAGGCGTCGTCGGAGAGCTGGAACAGCACGGCTCCGTTCCGCAGCTGGAGACGGAGCTTCAGCTTGCCCTGCCGTTCCTTGTAAGCGTGGGTCAGGGCGTTGACCACGATCTCGTTGAACAGCAGGGCCATCGGGGCTGCCTTCCCGGCCTCGACCTCCACGTTCTCGACCTCGAATTCCGGGGTGATCCGCACGTCCGGGAGCGCCGATGTCAGCTCCTGGCACAAGCCCTTGGCGAAGCTCGACGCGTCGAAGCGCGTCGAGCCCTGCCCGTCATAGAGATCGCGATGCGCGGCGGCGAGCGCCTGCATGCGCTCCTTCATGCGCCCGAGCACCTGGCGCGCCTGATCGTCCTCCGCCTGGCGGAACTCGATGCCGATCAGGGAGAGCAGCAGCTGGAGATTGTTCTTCACCCGGTGGTCGAGTTCATGCAGAAGCGCCGTGCGCTCGTCGAGCATCTGCTGCAGGGCATCCTGCGCCCGCTTCTTCTCGGCACGCTCGCCGGCCTCCGCCAGGGCGCGCAGGATCGTGACGGGCAGCCGGTCCAGCTTCTCCTTCAGGACGTAGTCCGTCGCGCCGCGTTTCAGGGCCTCGACGGCGACCTCTTCGCCGAGGGCACCCGACACGAAGACGAAAGGCGTGGCGGGAGCGATCTCCCGGGCGATCTCGAGGGCGTTCAGGCCGTTGAAGGCGGGCAGAAGGTAATCGGCCAGGATCAGGTCCCATCCCCCGTCCCGGACCGCCGCCGTGAACTCGTCGGCGGACACCACGCGCTCGATCGCGGCGGACAGGCCGGCATCGGTCAGGGCTTCCGTCATCAATTCAGCGTCGAGGACGCTGTCCTCCAGCAGGAGGATGCGCGGCCCCTGAGCCGATGGGATGCCGGGCGCCCGAACCATCGTGGCTCCTCAAGCCCCGTTGCGCCGCGGCGGCGGCTCGTTGAGGATCGCCCAGAACACCCCGAGATCCTGGATCGCGTCGAAGAATTCGCGGAAGCCCACGGGCTTCACCACGAAGGCGTTCACGCCGAGCTCGTAGCTGCGCACCAGGTCGCTCTCCTCCCGCGACGAGGTGAGCATGACGACCGGCGTCTGGCGCAGGTGCGGATCGGCCTTGACCTTCTCCAGCACCTCGAGCCCGTCGATCTTCGGCAGCTTGAGATCGAGCAGGACGACGGCCGGGTCGCTGGTGTTGCGGCTCTCATGGGGCCCGCGGCGATAGAGGAAATCGAGCGCCTCCTCGCCGTCGCGCACCACCACGACCTCGTTGGCGAGCTGGCTCTGCTCCAGGGCCGCCAGGGTCAGTTCGAGATCCCTCGGGTTGTCCTCAACCAGCAGGATCGGTTTCAATTCCGGCATTCACGCCGCTCCTTCATCATGATCCGGCAGGGCAATCGAGAAGGTCGCGCCCCTGTCGAGCGCCCCTTCCGCCCAGGCCCGGCCGCCGTGCCGCTCGACGATTCGGCGAACATTGGCGAGCCCGATTCCCGTGCCTTCGAACTCTTCCATCCGGTGCAGGCGCTGGAAGACGCCGAACAACTTGTCGATGTACCTCATATCGAACCCGACGCCGTTGTCGCGCACGAAATAGACCGTCTCCCCATCCTTTCGGCTGGAGCCGATCTCGATGCGCGCTTTCTCCCGGGTGCGGGTGTACTTTACCGCATTGTCGAGGAGGTTTTCAAATACCAGCCGGATCAGGACCGGATCCGCCGTCACGGGAGACAGATCCCCGACGACCCATTGGATCTGGCGGCCGTCATGCTCGGCGGACAGCTTGTGCCTGATCTCGCCGACCAGGCCGGCCACATCCACCGTCCGGGGCTTCAGGGCCGTGCGGCCCATCTGCGAGAAGCGCAGCAGGTTGTCGACGAGGGTTCCGGCCGTGTAGGCGGATTCGATGATGGTGTCCACGTAGCGCCGGCCCTTCTCGGACAGGTCGCCCGCCTCCTTCTTCAGCAGCTCGGAATAGCCCACGATGTGCCGGAACGGGGCCCGCAGGTCGTGGGACACCGAATAGGAGAAGGCCTCCAGCTCCTTGTTGCTGCGGCGCAGCTCCTCCGACAGCGAGGCCAGCTCCTCGGCCCGGCGCAGGACGATGCCCACGATGGCGTTGCGCAGCTCCTTGACCGCCTCGATCTCGCTCCGGTCCCAGGCCAGGGAGCGGCTGCGCACCGTCTCCTTCCAGGTCTCGAAGGAGCGCCGGGGGTGAAGCCTCAAGGAGCCCGCCTCCTCCTGAACGGGCTTCTGCGGATTGCCGCCCCACTTCACGGTCTGCACGACCTCGGGGCGGAACCAGAGCACGTAGCTCGAATGCACCTTCGAGACCGAGATGGAGAGCAGGCCGCTCGCCTTGTCGGCGAAGTCCTGCGCCGCCGGATAGACGGCCGACAGGTGATCGGTGGCGAACACGTCCTCCTGATGGTTGTCGGACAGCCATTCGAACAGCGCCCGGACCTGATCCTTGGCGGGCGTCTCGCCCAGGCACCAGCAATGGTCCTGCGTCAGGACGGCGGCGCCCTGCGCGCCGGAGAGCATCATCAGGTCGTCGGGATGGTTCACGAGGCCCGCGATGAAATGCTCCTCGGCGGCCATGTGGGCGAGAAGCCTCGTCTGCACGGCGCCTAAGCGCACCCGGTTCTCGGCCAGCGTGGTGTTCTCCCGCGCCTCGAGCTGCAGGGAGAAGATCTGCGTGAGGAAATCGCACGCGTTGCGCACCTGGAGCGAGACCCGCTTGGGCTCCTTGTTGTGGCAGGAGATCAGGCCCCACAGCCGGCCGTCGCGCAGGATCGAGATCGACATGGAGGCGAGCGTCCCCATGTTGCGCATGTATTCGAGATGGACCGGCGAGACGCTGCGCAGCACCGAGTCGCTCAGATCCAGCGGAGCGGGATCGCGCGACTGGATGGGGACCGCCGTGTAGGTGGCGTCGGGAATGATGCGCAGGCGGTTGCGGCGGTAGAGCTCCCTGGCCTGAGCCGGGATGTCGGAGGCCGGAAAACGCAGGTCGAGATAGGACGGCAGGACCTCATTGCGGTCCTCGGCGATGACGGTGCCGTTCCACTGCTCGTCGAACTGGTAGATCAGGACCCGGTCGAACCCGGTCATGCGGCGGATGTCCTGCGCGGCGAGCTGGCACAGGGTCTGGATCGTGGAGGCGCCCTGCAGCTGCTCCACGAACCGGCGCAGGGTGGGATAGAGCGCATCGATGCTGGAGACCGCGCCATAAGGCGGCTCCTCCAGCTCGAGGATCGCGCAATCGCCGGACCGGGAGACGGCCGTCTCGAAGAACCGCTCCTGCTGGGCGGTGTGGACCTGGATGGTCCGGACGAACCGGGTATTCCCTGCCGCCGGAGGATCGTCGAGCTGCCCGGCGAATTCCGCGCTCAGGGCGGGCATCACCTCGCCGAAGGGCCGGCCGAGGGCATCGGCCGGATCGAACCCGAAGATCTCGGCCGTGTTGGCGCTGGCATAGGCGATGGTCCGGTCGGACAGCCGGATCGCGAGAAGGATCCCGTGCGGCTGGATGCTGCCGGGGATGTGGATCGGCTCCCGCTCGCAGGCGGTGAGATCGAGGTCCTGCGTCTGCTGGGTCATGGGGCCTCGCACAGCCAATCGTGCATCACGGTAAAGGTATCCTGCGCGGCCCCGACGATGAGATCGTCGGCTTCCGGCGACGACGCTTCCTGAAGCATCGCCCCGAACGACTTCCACATGGCGCCGACATGGCGCCCATAGCTGCGAAAATAGGCGCAGCCCGTTTCCGCGGTAAATCCCAGCCGATTCTCGACCTGGCGCGCGATGATCGCGCCGCCGAGCGTCGAGCCCTCGACCACGTACATGCTTCCGAGCACCGCCTCCGGGGCCGGCAGAGGCATGAGAGGCCGGCATTGTGGCAAACCAATGATGTCGTCGGATTTCAATCCTAGAACCTCGAGGTCTCGGGCGAGCAGGCTCGCCTTGCGGCGCCCGTCGAAGAAGGCCCGGTCGGGGGCGCGCTCGGCGGCCTTCCTCTCCCAGGCCGCGTGGAACCCGTAGAAGCGGATCAGCAGGTCCCTGTAGGCCTCCCGCGACGCGGTCCGGCGGTCGAGATCGATGGCGGCCTCGATCCGGTCGTGCGCCGGGCGGGTTTCGATCTTCAGTCGTTCGAGAAGTGTCATGCAACCTCGTCCACAGGGCGTCCCAGCCGTCGTGCGACCGCCCGTTCCGCCAGCCCCATCCCGTCGTGGATCAGAACCGCGAGAAGCGCAACCACCAACCCGCCCTGCAGCACGAAAGCCACGTTGTTGGACTGGAGGCCCGCGATGATGACCTCGCCCAATCCCTTGGCCGCCACCGTCGACCCGATGGTGGCGGTGCCGAGGCTGATGATCACCGAGAGCCGGATGCCGGCGAGAATCACCGGAAGGGCGAGCGGCAGCTCCACCTGCATCAGGCGCTGGCGCGGGTTCATGCCCATGCCCTTGGCGGCCTCGAGGGTCTGGGGGGAGACGTCCATCAGGCCGGTGAGCGTGTTCTCGAAGATCGGCAGGAGGCCGTAGAGGAAGAGCGCGATGAAGGTCGGCTTCTCGCCGAAGCCGACGAGCGGCACCGCGATGGCCAGGACGGCGATCGGCGGGAAGGTCTGGCCGATATTCACGAGGCTGCGCGACAGCGGCAGGAACTCGGCGCCCGACGGCCGCGTGACGAAGATGCCGAGCCCTACGGCCAGGATCGTGCTGGCGAGCGTCGCCAGCACCACGATGCGCAGATGCGACAGGGTGAGGGCGAGAAGGCTGCCCTGGTTGTAGATCGCCGGCGCGCCGTTCACGGTCAGGGGCCTGAACGCGAAGGCGAAAAGCCCCGGGGCCGTGACGAAGAGCACGAGCAGGAGCAGCGCCGCCGCGCGCAGGGCGAAGGCTCGCGCGCTCATGCGATGGAGCGCCCATGCGCCAGGATGCCCCGGACGCTGACGCGTCCGAGGGCGGCGCCCGTTGCATCGACGACCGGCAAGGCGTCGCGCCCGACCCAGATCAGGCGCGAGAGCGCATCGCGCAGGGACTCGGAGACGAGGATGGGGTCGCCGTCGGCGGCGCCGGGCTCGAGCGCCGCCTGCACGCGCGTCAGGGAGAGAAGTCGGAAGGGCCGCTCGGCCGTCCCCACGAGCTGCTCGACGAACGCCTCCGCTGGATGGGTCAGCAGCTGGGCGGGCGTGTCGTATTGCAGGAGCCGCGCCTGATCCATCACGGCGATGCGGTCGCCGAGCTGGAACGCCTCGTTCATGTCGTGCGTGACGAGCACGATGGTGGTGCCGAGGCGGCGCTGGATCGCCACGAGATCGTCCTGCGCCTTGCTGCGGATGACCGGATCGAGCGCGCCGAACGGCTCGTCCATCAGCAGGAGCCCGGGCTTTGCCGCGAGCGCCCGGGCGACGCCCACGCGCTGCTGCTGTCCGCCCGACAGTTCATGCGGGAATTTTTTGGCGAATTCTCCTGGTTCGAGCTGGAACAGATCGAGAAGCTCCTCGATCCGGGCGGCGATCCGCCGCTTGTCCCAGCCGAGAAGGCGCGGCACCGTAGCGATGTTCTCCGCGACGGTGCGATGGGGAAACAGCCCGTAGCCCTGGATCACGTAGCCGATCCGGTGCCGCAGCTCGTCCTCCGGGATCGCCATCGTGTCCTGGCCGTCGATGAGCACGCGGCCGGCGCTCGGCTCGACGAGGCGGTTGATCATGCGCAGCAGGGTCGACTTGCCTGCCCCCGACGTGCCGACGATCACCGCGATGGTCCCCTCGTCGACCCGCAGGGATACGTCCTCGACCACAATGGTCGCGCCATAGCGCTTGGTAAGGTGCTCGATCTCGATCATCTAGGAGCCCCGCCTGGTCAGATCGACGATGGCATCGAGGGTGATGGCGGCGACGAATGCCAGGGCCACCGTGGGAATGGCCCCGAGCAGCACGAGGTCGATCGCCGTCTGGCCGATGCCCTGGAACACGAAGGTGCCGAAGCCCCCTCCCCCGATCAGCGCCGCCACGGTGGCCAGGCCGAGATTCTGGACCAGCACGATGCGGATGCCGGCCAGGATGACGGGAAGCGCCAGGGGCAGGTCGACCTGCCACAGGCGCTGGCGCGCGGACAATCCCATGCCGCGGGCCGCGTCGGAGACAGCGGCCGGCACCTGGTTCAGCCCGGTGACCGTGTTGGCCACCACGGGCAGCAGGGAATAGAGGAAGAGCGCGATGAAGGCCGGCGCGGCCCCGATGCCGTGAATGCCCAGGGCGGCCGCCAGTGGCACGTGCGCGGACAGATAGCCCAGCGGCGCGATCAGGATCCCGAAGAGCGCGATGCTCGGGATCGTCTGGACGATGTTGAGCACCTGCAGGATCGCCGTCCGCAGGGGCCGGACGCGATGGGCCAGGATGCCGAGGGGCAGCCCGACCAGGCAGGCGGCCGTCATCGATCCCAGGGCGAGCCACAGGTGCTGGCCCGCCTCGCGCCAGAAGATGTCCTGGCGGTTCGCATATTCCTTGAGCAGGGAGAGATCGTTCCAGGCGCCCGAGACGAGCAGGAGGGCGACCGCGCCCGCCGCCGCCGCCATGGCGGCGATCCGCGCCCAGGGTCCCAGGCGCAGGCGCGTCAGCGCGTCGGCGGCCAGCAACGCGAAGGAGAGGGCGAGGAGCCAGAAGCCGAGGGACGGTGACACGCGCGCAAACGTGTTGCCGGCCGGCGTGACGAACCCGGCCGACCATCCGACCGCCGGAAAGATCACGCCCAGCCCCACGGATGCGGCCGCGAGGCGGATCAGCGGGTTGCGGACCAGCGCCGCGCACGACGCCACGCCGAGCGCCGCGATCAGCACGATCAGGACGCCCGGAGGCGGCAGCGCGTCCGTCAGCATCCGTCCCTCGCCCGCCACGATGCGGTTGGCCCGGTAGATGACGAACGGACAGGCGAAGAGCGCGACGCCGATCAGCACGGCGACCACGCTCCCGAGCCGATCGAGGGACAGGGATGGACGCAAGGAAGACATGCCGGGCGCGGTGGTTCGGGAGGAGATCGTGTTCACAAAGCTTCCGGCCCCTATCGCGCCGCCTGTCGTTCCTTGAGCCGGGACGTCAGATCATTTCAGAAATCCCTTGGACTTCAAATAGTCCGTGGCCACCGCCTTCGCCGGCTCGCCGCCCACCTGGACGCGGGCGTTCAGCCCCTGGAGCGTGGCGAGGTCGAGGGACGCGAAGACGGGCTTCAGGATCTCGGCGATCTTCGGGTTCTCCTTCAGGGCGGCCTCGCGGATGATCGGCGCCGGCGCATAGACCGGCTGCACGTTCCTGTTGTCCTCCATCACCACGAGGCCCGACGGGGCGATGCCGCCGTCGGTGCCGTAGACCATGGCGGCGTTCGCCCCGTTGGTCTGCTCGGCCGCCGCCTTGATGGTGGCCGCCGTGTCGCCGCCGGACAGCACGATGAGCTGTTCCGGCTTCATCTTGAAGTCATAGGTCTTCTGGAAGGCCGGCAGGGCCGCGTCCGAGTTCACGAACTCGGCGGAGGCCGCGAGAACCACCTTGCCGCCCTTCGTCACCCACTGGCCGAAATCGGACAGGGTCTTGAGCTTGTTGGAATCGGCCACGTCCTTGCGCAGCGCGATGGCCCAGGTGTTGTTGGCCGGCGCGGGATCGAGCCAGACGATCTTGTTGGCGTCGTAATCGAGCTTCTTGGCCGTCTCGAAGCCCTTCGCCGCATCCTTCCAGACCGGATCGTCGGCCTTGTTGAAGAAGAAGCCCGCATTGCCGGTATATTCCGGGTAGATGTCGATCTCGCCCGCCGTGATGGCCTTGCGCACCACCGGGGTCGCGCCGAGCTGGATCCGGTCCTGGGTCTTGATGCCGTTGGAGTTGAGCGCGAGCAGGATGATGTTGCCCAGCACCGAGCCTTCCGTGTCGATCTTCGACGAGACGACCACGTCGGCCCGGACGGCCCCGGCAGCCGCCAGGGCCAAGGCAGCAGCCAATGTCAGCGACTTGAGGACGGTCTTCATGCGAACCCCCTAGAAAACAGTGCCCTGCTCTTTCTAGGACAGTCGGGCCGTTTAGGCAGGGGGGAGCCTCCCGAAGAATCATGCGGGATGTTAAAAACTTCGTGTAGGGGCAAAAGATCCCGCCGCAGAAGATCCCGCCGGAGGAACCATCGTCCTCCGGCGGGGCGACCGCTGCGAGCGCCTCTCGGGGCCTCGTCAGGCGCTCAGGGTCGACGGAGGCTCCTGGGCGATGGTGAAGCGCACCTGCGCCTGGGGGCGGTGATCCTCGGACAGCGTGCGCCAGGTGCGCTCGGCCTCCATGCGGCTCTCGAAGGGGCCGACCACCCGCTCGGTGCCCTGGACGATGGTTTCGCAGTCGCAGGAGGTGTACTCGCCGCCGACGACCCAGAAACGGGACTTCATCATGATCGATCTCCATTGGTGACAAAGGTGAGAGGGATGGGTTGAGGGTTGGCCGGCCTCACTCGGCCGCCTGAAGCTTGGCCGGGTTCTGGAACTGCGCGGTCTCGGTCGATTCCGCCATCGCCGTGGTGGAGGACTTGCCCCCGGTGATGACCACCGAGACCTGGTCGAAATAGCCGGTGCCGACCTCGCGCTGGTGGCGGGTGGCCGTGTAGCCGTCGGTCTCGGCGGCGAACTCACGCACCTGCAGGTCGGAATAGGCGCCCATGCCGCGGTCGCGGTAGCCGCTCGCCAGTTCGAACATGCCGTAATTGAGCTGGTGGAAGCCGGCCAGCGTCACGAACTGGAACCGGTAGCCCATGGCGCCGAGCTCGCGCTGGAACTTGGCGATGGTGGCGTCGTCGAGCTTCTTCTTCCAGTTGAAGGAGGGCGAGCAGTTATAGGCGAGCAGCTTGCCCGGATGATGCTTGTGGATCGCCTCCGCGAACCGGCGCGCATCGTCGAGATCCGGATGGGAGGTCTCCCACCACAGGAGGTCGGCGAGCTCCGCGTAGGCGAGCCCGCGGGCGATGCAATGGTCGAGGCTCCTTCAGGCGGTAGAAGCCTTCCGGGGTGCGGCTGTCGGGCTCGATGAAGGGCCGGTCGCGCTCGTCCACGTCCGACGTGATGAGCTTGGCCGATTCCGCGTCCGTCCGCGCCATGATCAGGGTCGAGGTGCCCATCACGTCGGCGGCGAGCCGCGCGGCGATCAGGTTGCGCTCGTGCGCCGAGGTCGGGATGAGCACCTTGCCGCCCAGATGCCCGCACTTCTTCTCCGAGGCGAGCTGGTCCTCGAAATGCACGCCGGCGGCTCCGGCCTCGATATAGGCCTTCATGATCTCGAAGGTGTTGAGCGGCCCGCCGAAACCGGCCTCCGCGTCGGCCACGATGGGCAGGAACCAGTCGCGCTTCGCGCCGCCCTCCGCATGCTCGATCTGGTCGGCACGCTGGAAGGTGCGGTTGATGCGACGGCACAGTTCGGGGCCGGAATTGGCCGGATAGAGAGACTGGTCCGGATACATGGCGCCCGCCACGTTCGAATCCGCCGCCACCTGCCAGCCGGAGAGATAGATCGCCTCGAGGCCGGCCCGGGCCATCTGCATGGCCTGATTGCCCGTCATGGCGCCGAGGGAATGGACATAGGGACGCTCCTGCAGCAGCCGCCACAGGCGCTGCGCGCCGCGCTCGGCGAGCGTGTGGGCGATCGGAAAGGATCCGCGCAGCCGGGCCACGTCCTCGGCCGAATAGGGCCTGCGGATACCGTCGAAGCGCCCGTCGGGAGCGGCGGAGATCAGGTCTTGCAGGGAGCCCGAGTTCGGCTGATGGGTCATAGCGATCCGTCCTTTTACATTTCTTGACAAAACCATCCCGCAGTCCAGAATTATTGCAGAGCAGCAGGACGTCTTGATGGAATAATCCGCGAAGAAGCATTTGTTTCAACGAGGAATTTCAAAAGAAAAGTCGCCTTGTAAAGCTTTGACTCGACAGGTCGTGTAAACTTGTAAAAAGATTTACAACATGGATGAGAGCAGAAAGCTTTTCGTGGGTCCACGCCTCAAGCGGCTTCGGCGCGAGCTCAACATGAGCCAGTCGCGCATGGCCGAGGAGCTCGGGCTCTCCCCGAGCTACCTGAACCTGATGGAGCGCAACCAGCGCCCGATCACCGCCCAGGTGCTGATCCGCCTCGCGCACGCCTATTCCCTGGATCCACGCGAATTCGCCAACGACGATCACGAGCGCACCGTGTCGGAACTCGAGGAGGTCTTCGCCGATCCGCTCTTCCGCGCGACCCCGGTGGCGCGGCTCGAGCTGCGCGAGACCGTGGAGAGCGCCCCCTCCCTGGTCGACGCCGTCAACCGTCTCTACCGGGCCTATCAGGCCCTGCGCGGCGCCCGCGAGGCGGTCATGCCGAGCCCCAGCGACCGCGACCGGGCCGAGGACGCATCCCAGGTCAACCCGGTCGACCGGGTGCGGGAGCTGATCCACGAGGCGAAGAACCATTTCGCCGAGCTGGACGAGGCCGCCGAGGCTCTGGCGTCCGACCTCGCCCAGACGGGCCACGAGCCGTTCTTCGCCATGGCCGAACGCCTGCACGCCCGGCACGGCATCCGGGTGCGCGTCATGCCCGTCGACGTGATGCCGGACAGCCTGCGCCGCTACGACCATCACCGGCGCCAGCTCCTGATCTCCGAACTGGTGGATCCTTCCGGCAGAACCTTCCAGGCCGCCTACCAGCTGGCCTTCGCCGAGATGCGCGAGACCATCGACGGGCTCGCCGCCCGCCTCGAGCCCGCGGACGGTCCCGCCCGGCGGCTGCTGCGGGTCTCGTTCGGCAATTACTTCGCCGGCGCCCTCATGATGCCCTATGGCCGGTTCCATGCGGCCGCGGAGGCGCTGGGCTACGACGTGGAGGTGCTGGGCGCCCGCTTCGGCGCGAGCTTCGAACAGGTGGCGCACCGCCTCACCACGCTGGCCCGCCCGGGGGCCCGGGGGATCCCGTTCTTCCTGGTGCGGGTGGATTCCGCCGGCAACGTGTCGAAGCGCTTCTCCTCGGGCCGGTTCCCGTTCTCGCAGTTCGGCGGCACCTGTCCGCTCTGGAACCTGCACTCCACCTTCCGGATTCCGGGACAGGTGGCGACCCAGGTCGTCGAGCTGCCGGATGCCTCGCGCTGGTTCTCCATCGCCCGCATGGTCCGGCGCGCCTTCAACCCCTGGGGGGCGCCCGATCCGCAATTCGTCGTGGGCCTCGGCTGCGAGCTGAAATACGCCCACCGCCTCGTCTATGCCCGCGGCCTCGACCCGGCTTCCGCGGACGCGACGCCGATCGGGGTCAACTGCCGCCTGTGCGAGCGCGCCGCCTGCCCGCAGCGCGCCGCCCCGCCCCTGATGCATGCGCTCATCGTCGACGAGATGAAGCGCGGGATCTCGCCCTTCGAGTTCGACGCGACCTGAATGTTACGCCCGCAGGCGTTTCGGTAACGGATCGTCGAGCCAGTGATCCAGGAACCGGTCGAGCCAGCGGGAGACATGGGGGTCGTGCTGGAAGCGCCCGGCGAGCTGCCGGACCCGGTCCTGCGCACCGGGCATCTTCAGGCGCTCCTCGGCGTGCACGGTCCAGCGGCACAGCATCGCGTGGGTGACCTCCGGGTGGAACTGGAGGCCGAAGGCCCGCTCCCCGACCCGGATCGCCTGGGTGGGAAAGTCGTCCCCCGTCGCCAGGGTCTCGGCCCCGCTCGGGCAGTCGAAGCCCTCCCGGTGCCAGTGATAGACGTGGCTCGGCCAGGAAACGCCCCAGTCGCGGCTGAGGGCCTCTCCGGCCGGCGTCGGCAGCAGGGGGTAATAGCCGATCTCGGCCCGGCCTTCCGGATGGGCCCAGACCCGGGCGCCGAGATGCCTGGCCATCATCTGGGCCCCGAGACAGAGGCCCAGATAAGGCTTGTTCTCCTTGAGCGGCACCTGGATCCAGTCGATCTCCGCCTTCACGAAATCGTCAGGATCGTTGGCGCTCATCGGGCCGCCGAAGATCACGGCTCCGGTGTGCTCGGCAAGGGTGTCCGGCAGCGGGTCACCGAATCGGGGACGGCGGATGTCGAGGGGATAGCCGCGCTCCACGAGCAGGCGCCCGACCCGGCCGGGGGTGGAATGCTCCTGATGCAGAACGATGAGGACGGGTGCCCTGGATCGCCGCCTAGGCATGGGTACGATCCGATCCGGGAGCATTCATGGGCCTATATCGGCAATCACGCGAGGACATGGGGCGATTATTCGAGCCGGGCAGCCTTCCCGCAAGAGCCTCAAAGGACGATCAGCCATGCTTCATCCGGATAGGCGTCCGGCCGGGGATCTCGCGCATCGTGCGGGCCCGGATGGCCGCGCCGGACGATGCGCTGCTTGAGAAGGTGAGCAGCGGACCCACTTTTGGGATCGGTGCTCTAGGCGGGGGCGGAAGACCGCCCTAAGATCACACCGTAACAATATCATATGTTATGGCGGTTCTGCCCGGTTTTTGCTTGGATCTGCAAAAATGATAGAAGCGTCTGATTCTCCAGGCTTGAAGTCCAGACCATCCTGCGCATCTTGCTTCCGTGCCCTGCTGAGCCATCGGCGGGCGCCCCAGCGTGAAAGAAAGTAAACCCGTGACTGACAGCGTAACCAGCGACGGCGATCTCAACGGCCTGCGCATTCTCGTCGTCGAGGACGAAGCCGCGATCTCCCTGCTCCTGGAGGACATGCTTCTCGACTTCGGCTGCGAGGTGATCGGCCCGGCCGCTCGCCTGTCGGCCGCCCTTGACGCTGTGGCGCGCGAACAGGTCGATCTGGCGATCCTCGACGTGAACGTCGCCGGCGAGCCGATCTATCCGGTCGCCGAGGCCCTGGCGCAGCGGTCGATCCCGTTCGTCTTCTCGACCGGCTATGGCAGCGCGGGCATCCGCGACGCCTTCCGCGACCGTCCGGTTCTGCAGAAGCCCTTCGCCCAGAACGATCTGAAGCAGAAGCTGCTGATGGCGCGCGGCACGGCGGCCTGACATCGCATCCTGGCGGCCGTTCCTCTCTCCACCTGTTGCGGGAATGCCGCAATCGTTCACCCTGTGCTGCAAAACACATCATCCGAGATGTGAATCGGCTTTGTTCCTGAGCGCATCCTGCTAAGTTCCAGTAACGTTAGAGCAGGTAACCTCACGATCGAGCCGACCCTCCATGTCTTTCCGTTCCCTCAGGTTTCTGGCCGCCGCAAGCGTCCTGGCGCTGTCTCTTGCCGCTGCTCAGGCGCAGGAACCGGTGCCGCGCCAAACGCCCGCTGCTGGCGCCATCGTGGCGGCCAAGGGCGGCGAGGAGATGCGCTTCGTGCGCGAGGATCTCTGGCGCGCCGCCCAACTCCAGCAGAGCCTCGTGGGCGGCGACACCCTGCGCACCAACGCCATCGGCAACCTGGCCATCCTGTTCAAGGACCAGACCCAGATCCGCGTCGGCCGCAACTCGACCCTGACCGTCAATGACGTGGCCGGCGGCGGCGACGCGAACACCCAGCTCAGCCTCCAGGCCGGCAACATCTGGGCCCGCGCCGCCCGCGGCGGCTCGGGCGTGGACGTCAAGACGCCTGCCGCGGTCGCGGCCATCCGCGGCACCGACTGGTCCCTGTCGGTGGACGGCGCGGGCAAGACCTCCCTGGTGGTGCTCGAGGGGGTCGTCGAGCTCAAGAACCCGCAGGGCGCCGTGACGGTGCGTCAGGGCGAAGGCGCTGTAGCGGCGGTCGGTCAGGCACCGACGAAGTTCGTCCTCGTCAGCCCCAACGACCGCGAGCAGATGCTCTTCTACATGACGATGCGCGAGGTGTTCATCAACCTGCCGACCACAACCCTGGACACCAAGCCGTTCAAGGCCGAAGGCGCTCGAATCCAGGCTCTGCCGGCCCAGGCCCGCACCGCGGAGGACTGGCTCATCCTGGCCGAAAGCCTCATGAATTCCGGCGACAGGCGCGCGGCGGCAGCCCCCCTGGCAGAGGCCCGCAGCCGCCCGATGACCCGGGCGCAGCGTGCCCGCGCCGATTATCTCGAGGCCCTCATGGCCGGTGCGGACCGCCGCTGGCAGGACGCGGTCGGGCTCTTCGAGCGCGCGAAGCCCGGTCTCGACTCCCGGCGCCGCGGCTGGGCCGAATATGGCCGCTACGCTGCCGCCTCCATGGCGGATCCCAAGCGGGTCCAGCCGGTCCCGAAGGTGCCGGTCAAGGATCCCAGAACGGCAGAGATCAGCGCCTATCTCACCGGTTTCCGGCAAGACCTCAAAGCCGCCGCCGCCGAGGCCGCCGCGGCCGAAAAGGCGTTTCCGAACGATGCCGGCCTTGCCATCCTGTCCGCGTCCCTGGCCCAGGATCTCGACCATCGCGAGGACATGTACGCGGCGTATGAACGGGCCAAGGGCGCCGATCCGACCGATCCGAACGTGGTCGCCTTCGGGGCGACGATCAAGGCGGACTATGCCCGCGACATCGACGGCGCCCTGGCCGACCTCTACGCGGTCGTGAAAACCGATCCGAACTTCTCGCTCCTCAACCAGATCGGCCTGCTCGAACAGGGCCGCGGCGCCTTCGTCGAGGCCGAGGCGGCCTTCCGGCGCGCGCTCGCCATGGAGCCGCAGAACCCGATCCCTTATGTCAACCTGGCCCTTCTCCTCCTCGATCAGAGCCGGGTGGACGAGGCGGGCGCTCTTATCGACAAGGCGCTGACGCTCGACCCGACCACCGCCTACACGGCCCGCGGACGCTATCTGCTGCAGAAGGGCAGGATGGCGGAAGCGATCGAGTTCATGCTGGCCGGCTCGGCGGTCAATCCGGCCCTGGCCAACGACCAGGTCACCCTGGCCGACGGCTATTTCCAGAACGGCGATTACGAGCTCGCCTGGCAGACCCTCGACAATGCCGACCGGCTCGATCCCAGATCGCCCATCATCCCCATCCTGCGCACGGCCTTCGCCCTCGATCTCTATCTCGCCGACGAGGCGATCCTCGCCGCGCGCGAGGCCCTGAAGCGCTACCGGGACCGGGGCGGCGATTATGCCGGGATCTCGGTCAGCAAGCAGACCGGCTCCTATCCGGTCGAGGCCTACCGCTTCATCAACCTGCACGACTGGGCGCGCTTCTACGCCGACCGCACCTTCGACCCCTTCGAAGCCCAGGGGTATTTCGACCAGGCGATCGTCAGCCGACCGGGTCTCTTCGTGACCGAGCCGACCCTGGACACCGCGGAAGGCACGGACCTCAACAGCGCCGCCCTGAACCTCTCAATCCAGGGATTGCTGCTCGATCCCCTGGCCGTCGCCGGGCGCATCGGGCGCTACGACCCGATCCGCCGGCCGTTTCTCGATACGGAGATCGGCGGCGGGGCGATCGTGCGCGGCGGCCAGGTCGGCTATCAATCGGGCGTGCTGGTCAACGGCTTCGTCAACGAGCCGCTGCCCACGAGCTTCAGCCTCTCCGCGAGCGCCAACGAGGCCCGCGGCGATCTGACCGCCGACAACGAGAGAGGACGGGGCATCACCTTCAGCCTCGGCACCGCACCCAGCGCCGCCGATCGTTTCCTGTTCATGGGCTGGGCGAACGAGGGACAGCCGGGCCTGACCGACATCAACCGGATCGATCTCACGCAGCATGTCGAGCAGGACACGACCAACCTGTTCGGGATGGCCGGCTGGAGCCACACCTTCGGGTACCGGAACGTGCTCTCGGCCGCCGTGTTCGCGACCCGGAACGACACGCTCGAGCGCGGTGAGCTCTGGGATTACGGGTCTTACCCCCAATTCAACTATCCCTACGCGATCCACACGCTCTGGAGTCAGAAGCAGCGCGTGGACGGTCTGGTCGGGGCCGTCAGCCATGCCATCGGGATCGGCGACTTCAATTTCCGCTACGGGCTGGAGGCGCAGGCTGGGCAGCTGCGCGACAGGGGCGTCAGCGACAGCGACTTCTACTATTTCAGCGGCATCAGGCACGACAGCGACAGCACGGCGTCCGAGAGCCCCTTCCGCGGCGGCCGCGCCTATGCGGACGTCCTGTGGCGCCCGAACGACTGGTTCGAGGCCGAGGCGGGGATCCATCGCACCTTCCTCGACGTCAAATACGACAGGCCCGATGTCTGGGTCTCGCCCCGGTTCGGCCTCGGCATCTCGCCGCTGGAAGGCCAATGGCTCCGCGCCGCCTATGTGGAGAATGCCGACACGTTCCTGAGCTACACGCTCGCGCCGACCACCACGGTCGGTCTGATCCCCAACGATGCGCCCGCCAGCGGGCCGACCAAGAGCCTCGTTCTGCGCTGGGACGCGGAATGGACGCCACAGGTCTTCACGGCCGTGGAATATCAGCGGCAGACCCTGAACGATCTCAACGTTCCCAGGATCAACACGCTGAGCAGCTTCGAGGACATCGAGGAGGCCCGCGCCGAATGGCTCGCCGCCACGATCAACGTCTGGCTCGGTCACGGCATCGGCGTCTTCGGCACCGTGGGCGGGGCGACGTCGAAGATCCTGGAAAGCTCGCGGACGGACGAGCCCACAGGGGTCGGCGAGCCGGTTCCCTACATTCCGGAGCGCTTTGCCCGCTTCGGGATGACCTTCGTCCACCCGAGCCGGCTGCGGTTCACCCTGACCCAGAACTTCATCGGCGAACGCTCGGGATCCTACGGGAACGACCGGCTCGATTCGTACTGGACGACCGACGCCGCCCTGACCTGGGAAACGCCGGACCGGCGCTTCCAGGTCGGCGTGACGGCGCTGAACCTGTTCGACCAGAGATATGATTTCGGCTTCGACATCCCGGCTCCGGGCCGCACCGTCGCGGCCAGCGTGAAGGCGCGGTTCTAAGGTGAGCGGCGGAGGATCGACCGCGAGAGACCAGGCCGGGGAGCCCCTCTGGCGTCACTTCGCCATGGCCGGGCTGATCGCCGCTCTGCTGATCCCGGTTCTCGTCTTTCCGCCTTTTCGCCTGATCGAGGCACGGCTCTACGACATTCTCTCGGTCGTTGCGCCGCCTCTGCCGGCGCAGGCGGGCGCCGTGGTGGTGGCCATCGACGAGCCGTCCATCGGCGAAATCGGTCAGCGCTGGCCCTGGTCGCGCGAGCTTCACGCCAGGCTGGTCGAGAACCTGCGGGCCGCCGGCGCGAAGGTGATCGCCTTCGACATCATCTTCGCCGACCCGACCACGGAGGCTGCCGACACGGCTTTCGCAGGGGCGCTCGGACCGGACGTGGTGCTGGCCGCCGACGACGTGACCACGCCGCTGGCCCAGGGCATCCAGGTCACCCGGGTCATGCCTCTCGATCCCTTCCTCGATGCCGGTGCGGCCATCGGCGTGGCGTCGGTCGACCTCGACGGCGACGCCTATCTGCGCCGCATGCCGCCGTTGAAAGACAGCCTGGCGGCGGAAGTGCTTCGCCTGAAGGGCGAACCTCAGGGGCCCGCCCCGGACGGGGCCCTGATCCAGTATTTCGGGCCGGCCCGCTCCTATCCGACCGTCTCCTATTACCAGGCCCTGAAGCCCGACGAGTTCCTGCCGCCCGGGTTCTTCAAGGACCAGGTCGTGCTGGTGGGCCTGAGCCTGAAGCAGGCGACCTCCGCCGAGATCGGCGCGCCCGATACCTTCCCGACCCCCTATACCCTTACGGAAGGCACGCTCACGGCCGGCGTGGAGGTCCAGGCCACGATCCTCGACAATCTCAGGCACAATCTCTACGTGCTGCCCGTGCCCCGGCTCGTCATGGCGCTTCTGGTGATCGCCGGGGCTCTCCTGGCCGCGTCCTTCTCCACCCGGGGCGTGTCCTGGCGGACCGGGGTCGCGGCGGCGTTCCTGGTCGCGTTCTTCTTCGTCGGCGCCTGGACCGTGCTGCGCCTCGGCCGCGTCTGGGCCCCGCCGGCTCTGCCGGCCGCGGCGGCGCTGGCGGTGTTCGGGGCGCGGTTCGGGCTCGATTACGCCCGCGAACGCCATCTGCGCCGCACCGTGTCGGAGGCCTTCTCGCGCTATCTCTCGCCGGATCTCGTGGCGCAGCTCGCGCGCGATCCGAGCGCCCTGAAGCTCGGCGGAGAACGGCGCGAGCTCTCGATCCTGTTCTGCGACGTGCGCGGCTTCACGACCCTGTCGGAGAAGCTGAAGGACGAGCCGGAGCGGCTGACCACGCTCATCAACCGTCTGCTCGATCCGCTCTCCGAAGCGGTGCTCGCGGAAGGCGGCACCATCGACAAATACATCGGCGATTGCGTGATGGCGTTCTGGAATGCGCCGCTGCCGAGCCCGAACCATCCCCTGCGCGCCGCCCGGGCGGCCATGCGCATGCTGGAGGCGGTCGAGACCCTGAACGCCGAGCTGAGCCGGGAGCAGGGCGAGGATGCGCCCCGCTTCGCCATCGGGGTCGGCATCAACACCGGCGATTGCGTGGTCGGCAACGTGGGCTCGCGCTGGCGCTACGATTACTCGGTCCTCGGCGATACGGTGAACCTCGCCTCGCGCCTGGAGAGCCTGTCGAAGGAATACGGCGTCTCCATCGTGCTCGGGCCCGCGACGGCGAACGCCCTGCAGGAACACTTCGTGCTGATCGAGCTCGACCGGATCGCCGTGAAAGGCCGCGCCGAGAAGACGGCCATCTTCACCATCCTGGCGCCCGCAACCCAACGGCAGGATCCGGCGCTCGCCGAGCTGATGGAGCTGCATCCCACGGTCCTCGACACCATCGGGGCCGGACGTCGGGTGGAGGCCCTCGCGCTCGTCCGGCACTGCCAGACGCTCGCCCCCTCCCTGTCGCGCTATTACGGCAAGCTTCTGCTCAAGGCGACAGCGCTCCCGGAATGACCCTCCCGCCACCGGCTTCCGGAGCCCGGGTTCGCACCTTCGTCCCGCACGGTTAGGTCCGACATGCGGTCGGCAGGCCCTTCCGACGACCTGACTTTGCGACCTAATTGCAAGTAAAACAAAGCCTTGCGCTTGAAAAAACAGCCTCTATAAGGTCGCCTCGTTTCCCGCAGCACTCTCTCGTCAAGCATCGCGCCATGGACAAGATTCAAAAACTTGCCCTGGGCAGCATTTTCGTCGGAACCGTTGTTTTCGCTCTGAAATATGCCGCCTATTACATCACGGGCAGCATTGCGCTTTATTCGGATGCGCTGGAAAGCATCATCAATGTGGTGACGGCGCTGGCGGCCTTTCTGGCGGTGCGCCTGAGCGCCGCCCCGGCGGACGCCAACCATCCCTACGGACACCACAAGGTGGAGTATTTTTCCGCCGTCCTCGAAGGCGTTCTGATCATCGTGGCGGCGCTGGCGATCCTGCGCGAGGCCTATTTCGGGTTCCTGTCGCCCAAGATGATCGACGCCCCCATGGAGGGCTTGGCGGTCAACGCCTTTGCGGGTGTCATCAACGCCGTCTGGTCCTGGCTGCTGATCAGCCGCGGACGGCGCATGCGCTCCCCGGCCCTGGTGGCCGACGGGCGCCATCTCCTGACCGATGTGATGACCTCGGCGGGCGTCCTGATCGGCCTTCTGCTGGTTCCCTTCACCGGCTGGTACTGGCTCGACTCCGCCCTCGCGGCCATGGTGGCCATCAACATCCTCTGGTCCGGCTGGGGGCTGATGAAGGAAAGCATCGGCGGCCTCATGGACGAGGCCCTGCCCGAGACGACGCTCGCCCGCGTCCGCGAGGTCATCGCGGTCAACGCGGAAGGCGCCATCGAGGCGCACGACCTGCGCACGCGCCACGCGGGCCGGATGACCTTCATCGATTTCCATCTCGTGGTGCCCGGCCACATGAGCGTGACCGACGCCCACGACATCTGCGACCGCCTGGAGCGGGCGCTCAAGGCCGCCGTGCAGGATGCGCTCATCACGATCCACGTGGAGCCCGACAACAAGGCCAAGCACGCCGGCATCGTGGTTCTCTGACGGCCCGACGGTCTTGCGCGGAGACCTCGCCCGTGGCATTCCTGCGCGCATGACCAACCGTGCGAACCCGGCCGGAACCCTTTGGTGGCGCTCCTGACAGGAGCGGCACGTCGTCATGTTTTCCCCCACGACCCTAGCTGCCATGCGCGGCAGGCAGCGTTCGTGATCCGATCAGGCCCTTCGTCATGGCGGCTCTCATCCGGAGAAGCCCCATGCCTACAGATCTTGATCCACGCCCTGTCATCCTGACCGGAGACCGCACGACCGGCCCGCTCCATCTCGGCCATTATGCCGGCTCCTTGAGGAACCGGGTCGCCCTGCAGCACAGCCACAGGCAGTATCTGCTGCTCGCGGACACCCAGGCGCTCACCGACAACGCGTCCGATCCGTCCAAGGTGCGCCGCAACGTCCTGGAGGTCGCCCTCGATTACCTCTCCGTCGGCATCGATCCGGCGCAGACGACGATCTGCGTGCAGTCCGGCCTGCCGGCTCTGGCCGAGCTCACCCTGCTCTACCTCAACTTCGTCACCGTGGCGCGCCTCGAGCGCAACCCGACCATCAAGGACGAGATCCAGGCCCGCGGCTTCGGGCGCGACATCCCGGCGGGCTTCCTCTGCTACCCGGCCGCCCAGGCGGCCGACATCACGGCTTTCAAGGCGAGCGTCGTGCCGGTCGGCGAGGACCAGGCGCCCCTGATCGAGCAGACCAACGAGATCGTGCGCCGCCTCAACCGGCAGATCGGCCGGGACGTTCTGCCCGAGGCGCGCGCCCTGATCCCGTCGGTCGGGCGCCTGCCCGGAATCGACGGCAGGGCGAAGATGAGCAAGTCGCAGGGCAACGCGATTCCGCTCTCCGCCACGCCCGACGCGATCCGGGATGCGGTCCGGCGCATGTATACGGATCCAGGCCACCTGCGCGCCGCCGACCCGGGCATCGTCGAGGGCAACGTGGTCTTCACCTATCTCGATGCTTTCGACGACGACCATGCCGCGGTCGAGGCGCTGAAGGCGCATTACCGCCGCGGCGGTCTCGGCGACGCCGTGGTGAAGCGGCGGCTGGACGAGATCCTTCAGGCGCTCCTGGCCCCGATCCGGGAGCGTCGTGCGGCCCTGGCGCGGGATCCTGGCCATGTCCTGGAACTCCTGCGGGCCGGCACGCGGGCGGCGCGCGAGACCACGCAGGCCACCCTGGACGAACTGCGCGGCGGCCTGGGGCTGTTCAGCCTGGAGCGGCCCGGGATCGGCATGCCGTGATGCAGCGTCAAGCGGGAGCTGCTCCCTGCCGGCGCTGCCGGAAGCCCGGATCGCGGATCGAAGCCAGGGAACAGGCCGCGCCTGCTTCGATCCCCAACACGAGCGCGGAAAGCCAGCCACGACGAAGATTAATATAAAGTAAACGTTTAGATCTATACTAAGATCGAGCAACATACAGCCGCGCCAATGCGCTTTCTCGCATTCTACTAAGTAATATTCCGTAATGTGCGATGAAGCATGGAACAGTTATAAACAAGACACCTGTTGCAAGCGCGTCGCGGGGGCGTGCGCCTCCCGCGGCGATGCGGGCAGGTCATCGAAGGACTATGCGTTTTCTCAATAACCTGAAGCTGATTGTCAAACTAGCAATCCCGACCTTTATTTTCGTCGCCGTCAGCGTCGGACTCATCGTCATGGCGGATCGCGGCCTGAACAACATAGCGGACGATACCCGGGATCTGGTCGAGCATGACGTCGCCCGTCTGACGGCCATCCTGCAGATCAACGCGGAGGTGAACGAGTCGAGCATCCAGGAGAAGAACCTCATCCTCCTCAATGCCGGCCAGCAGGATCGCCTGAAGAGCGGCGAGACCGTCTATCAGGACTACAAGAAACTGGCCCTGCAACACGCCAAGGAGCTCGTCGATCTCTCGAATTCGGCGGAACGCCGCAGGATCAACGAAGAGATCCAGGCCACCCTGAACGCGTATTTCGACCTCATGGATAAGAGCGTGGCCTTCGCCATGCAGGACAACGACCAGGGCGCCTTGGCCATCTCCAACGGGGAAGGGCGCGATCTTCGCAAGAAGGCCCGTGAACTGCTCACTGCGCGGATCGACGCGAACAAGAAGGCTCTGGCCGAGTCGGCGGACGATGGCGCAGAGCTTGCCAATGAGACATCGACAACCCTCGTCGCATCGGCGGTCGTCGGCCTTCTGTCCGCTCTCGGGTTGATCGGCGCCATCGTGATCGTCGGCATCACCCGCCCGCTCGGTGCGATGGCCGGCGCCATGGAGCAGCTCGCGGGCGGCAACCTGTCGGTCGCGGTGACCGGCACGGAGCGCCGGGACGAGGTCGGGGCGCTCGCCCGTTCGCTGCAGGTGTTCAAGGACAACGCCGTCGAGGCGCGCCGCCTCGCGGCCGCCCAGGAGGCCGAGAACCAGGCCAAGATGCGCCGCGCCGAGCTGCTCGACCAGCTGACGAAGCGCTTCGAGATGAACGTCTCGGCCCTGACGCAGGGCCTTTCCTCGGCCGCCACCGAGATGGAAGCCACGGCCCAGTCGATGACCTCGATCGCCGGCCAGACGACCAGCCAGTCCCTCGCCGTGGCGTCCGTGGCCCAGCAGACCTCGGCCAACGTGCAGACGGTGGCGGCCGCCACCGAGGAGCTGTCGATCTCGATCCGCGAGATCGCCAGCCAGGTCAGCCAGTCGTCGCAGATCGCCGAGCGCGCGGTGGAAGGCGCCCGGCGCACCAACGGCACGGTTCAGGAACTGGCCACGATGGCGGACAAGATCGGCGACGTGGTGCAGCTGATCAACACCATCGCGGGCCAGACCAACCTGCTCGCCCTCAACGCCACCATCGAGGCGGCACGCGCCGGCGAAGCCGGCAAGGGCTTTGCGGTCGTGGCCTCGGAGGTCAAGGATCTGGCCAATCAGACCGCCCGGGCCACCGAGGAGATCTCGCAGCAGATCGCCTCGGTTCAGCAGGCGACCGGCCAGACCGTGGCGGCGATCCAGGAGATCGCCCGCACCATCACCGAGATGTCGCAGATTTCCGTGTCCATTGCGGCCGCCATGGAGGAGCAGGGAGCGGCGACCGCGGAGATCGCCCGCAACGTCCAGGAAGCCGCGCGGGGAACCGAGCGGGTCACCGGCAGCATCGCGGACGTGCAGAACGGGGCCGGCGAGACCGGCTCGGCCGCGTCCCAGGTTCTGGGCGCCGCCCAGGAGCTGTCGCGCCACTCGCACGATCTCGGCCGCGAGGTGTCCAGCTTCCTGCAGGATGTCAAGGCCGCCTAAGGCAGCCTTTCCGTTCGGCGACCGACGCGATCATCGTGGCCCGGCATTCGTTAGCCGGGCCACTTTCTTTTCCGCCACGCTGAAACAAGCCGCAGGCTGAGAGCTTTCTATCTCTGACGGGACGTGATCTCGCTCCTGGAGAAGAGCCCGTCGCAGAGAGCGGAGCGGCATGCTTGTTCGAGCGGGTTCCTGACCGACGCCCGTTCCGCAACATCGATGAACCGGGCACCCGCCCCGGCTTGAACGGATGGAGGCTCGCATAGCGATTGCGCCTGGGCTGAAACCCCCCTCCGCGTCGAAACGTTGAGCGCCGGAGACACCCTTCAGCTCGACAACTTGAGATTGATTGACCGGTTTACCCGGATGAACGTCGATGACGTGTGACTCAGAGTCACCGCGGGCCCTGCTCCATCCATGGACGGGGCCCGTTTGTTCGAGCGGGCCCGATCAAACACGAAAGGCGCCCGGAGGCGCCTTGTCGATGAACGTTCCCGTTCGAAGGAATTGGAGCGGGCGAAGGGATTCGAACCCTCGACCCCAACCTTGGCAAGGTTGTGCTCTACCCCTGAGCTACACCCGCACGCTCCGTCTTCAGATCAGATTGGTGGAGCCGAGCGGGATCGAACCGCTGACCTCGTGAATGCCATTCACGCGCTCTCCCAACTGAGCTACGACCCCAGTCTGATCTGCACTGGCCTTTCGACCAATCTTTCTCTCCCCACCGTGGCGACCCGATGGGCGCCCGGCGGAATGGCAGGTCTTTAAGACCTTGCCGGACCAACCGTCAACCCCTTGGTTTTCAGGGAGAATGGATGGTGCCGCAAGAGGGATTCGAACCCCCGACCCCCTCATTACGAATGAGGTGCTCTACCAGCTGAGCTATTGCGGCATCGCAAGGTTGCGATCCGAGAGGCCGCCCTCTTACCCCCTCCCCTGCTGCTTGGCAAGGGAGGGATAGGCCGGAATGGCTTACCAGACCGAAAAAACGCTGCGACGTGCGGACGCCTGCTCCTTCGGCTTCGGCACGTCCGGAGGCGTGGCCGGGAAGACCACCGGTCCGGGCGACGGGAGCGGCGTTTCCGACCGCATCTCCTCCTTGAGCGGTTCCGCCGTGACGGTCTCCGTCCTGACTTCGGTGTCCGCCGGCGCGGGTTCGGGCGCAGGGACGGGCTCGCTGGAGGGAAGCGGAGAAGCGGGCTCTCCGGCAGGCGCGACGGGCAGGACCCTGACCTCGTCGTCGAGGTCCGCCGTCACGTCGTCGTGCAGGGTGAGCTCGGGGGCGATCAGCACGTCCGGCGGCGCCTGCCAGACGAAGGCGTCGAGGCGGCCGGTCACGGGCGAGATCGGCGCCCAGTGATCCGACACGACCCCGTCCGCGATCCAAGCCGGATCCCGCGGCGCCCGGGTGGCGCGGGCAAGCCACTCGCGTCCCTTGCCGGTAGAGCCGTGCTCCGCCTGCTCCAGGTCGGACATGAGGAGGCAGACGCGCATGGTCGGGCGATCCCGCAACAGAGGCTCGAGGGCATCGCGCGCCCGGTCGAACTCGCGGGCCTCGAGGGCCGAACGCGCCACGGCGAGGCGACCTTCCGGCGCTCCGCTGGAGAGCCGCGAGAGCGTCTCCGCGCGCTTGAGGCGGTCGAGGCCCGAATCGCCCGGACGGAGGTTGAGATAGACCTCCGCCAGATCCGGATGAGGCAGGCTGCGCCAGGCGGTCTCGACCACCTTGGCGGCCCGGCGCAGATCGCCTTTCCGCGACAGGAGACGCCCGGCGAGCGCCGCGGCCGGCACGAGATCGGGCGCGAGCTTCACCGCATCCTGGGCGCTTCTGAGGGAACCCTCCGGATCGCGGTCGATCCGCTCCAGGGCGTCCGCCGTGAGCAGGACCGCCCGGTGGCGTCTCGCCGTCTTCTTGTCGAGGAGACCGAGCGAGGTCCGCCGCTCGACCGTCTCGAGCGCTCCGCGCCAGTCCCGTTCGGCGCAGCGCGCTTCGAGAACCGCATCGCTTGCCCAGGCGGCCGCCGGGGCGAGGCGCACGGCCTCGGTGGCATATTCGTGCGCCGATTCCGCGTCACCCCGGCGGCGCGCCTCGACGAAGAGGCCGCGCAGGCCGAGGACCCGCGTCTCGTCCTCGTCCATCATCTGCCGGAAAGCGGCTTCGGCGACCTCCCGGTTGCCGGACACCTGGGCGGCCTGCGCCTTGAGCAGGAGCGTCAGGGGCTCCTTGCCCAGAAGACGCTCGGCCTCGTTGGCGTAGCGGCGGGCCGCGATCGTGTCGCCGGCGCCGACCGCCACCATCCCGCGCGAGACGGCCTGATAGCCCCGCGAGCGGCGGCGGGCCCGCGACGCGAAGGTCAGCCGGGTGGGAAGCTGGATGAGGCCGGTGACCAGGGACCACAGAAGGGCCAGGGCAAGGGCGAGGCCGGCCAGGGCGATGGCGGCCACCGCCACCGACATCTGGATCTCGTACCCGCCGAAGGTGATCAGAACCGTGCCCGGCCGGTCGGCCAGCCAGACCGCGCCGAAGGCCGCGACGCAGAGAAGACCGATGAAAACGAGAGCGCGCCACATGCGGGGCTGATCCTTTTATTGGGTCGTACGGTTGAGGGTGGCGAGGGCGTCGGAGCTGATCGCCTGCGCGGCCTGGCGCGCCTCGGCGACCGCCTTGACCTGCCGGCCCCAGTCCTCGGAAAGCCGCCGCGAGGGCTCGGGCAAGGCCTCCCAGGCGGCGGCGGCATCCGTCACGTCGCCGTGCTCCAGGGCTTGCCGGATGCGGGCGACGAGGCCGGGAACGCCGGCGGAGCCCGGGTCGTTCACGGGCCTCACCGTCACCACCCGGTCGGCCATGCGCAGAAGCCGGTCGGTCCAGCCCTCGGCCGGGCCGCGGCTCTCGCGCAGGATCGCCGTCTCGACCGGCTCGAAGCTGCGGGCGAGCGCCTCCGCGGTCGGCGCCCCCTGCTGGGCGAAGGGCTCCAGGGGCGCCACGCGGCTCGCGTCGGTCCCGGCCTTCCTGACGCTGTCGAGCACGTCCGCATAGGGCGTCCCGCTCGTCAGGGCATCGTTCAGGCGCCCGGCGAGCACGACCTTGGTCCCGGACTGGCCTGCCGCCTCGGCGTTGCGGGCGTTCTGCGCCGCCTGCTGGGACAGGGCCGCGAGCCGCTGCTCCTGCTCGGTGAAGCGCCTGTCCGTGTCCGTGAAGCGACGTTCGGTCTCGGAGAAACGCCTCTCGGCCTCGCCGAACCGGCGGTCCTGGTCGGCGAGGCGCCGGTCCAGGTCCACGATGCGGCGGTCGAGTTCCTGCGTGGCGGTCGCGGCCTTGGCGGCGGCATCGGTCGCCGCCTGGGCGTTGGCCCGGACCTGCTCGTCGAGGGCCGTCAGGCGATTGCCCAGGTCCGTGATCGCGGCCTCGTTCTGTGGCGCCGGCTGCGGAGCCTCGGGCGCGGGGCGGTTCAAGGCCTCCTGGGCCTGGCTCGCCGCCTGCTGGGCCGTGCCCTGAATGGCCTGGAGCCGCTGGTCCAGGTCGCCTCGGGCGGTTTCGAGCGCCTGGATGCGCTCCGCCAGGGCCTGGGTGTTGGCCGGCGCTTGACCCGTTGGGGCCGGCTGCTGCCGCAGGGCGTTCACCCGCTGCTCCAGTTGGGCGAGCCGCGGGTCGTCCTGGGCGGGCCGGCCTTGCCAGGCCTGCAATCCGTAGAGAAGGCCCGCTCCGATCAGGCCGCCGAGCAGCCCCGAACCGAGGACAGCGCCGGCGGAGCTGCGCCGCTCCGGCGCGTGCGGGCGAGGAGGCACGGCCTCGTCGGGCGCACGCGCCGTGGGAGAATCCTGGAAGGAGCTTCCAGACGACGTGGCATCCGGCTTCCATGGCTCCTCGACGGAGGCTCCGGCCGGGAGCGTGTCCGTGCCGGCTCCCGAATCGAGCGTGGCCTCCGGCGAGGCCACCACGTCCTCGGCCGGAGGCGGGCTGCCGCCCGGGATGGTCCCGTCGAGGATCACATCCGGGGTCGCGCCTGCGGCGATCGTCGTCTCGGAGCCCCCCTCCCCAACGGGGGTTTCCGCAGCGAGAGGTTCCGGACCAAGGGTGTCGGAACCAAGGGTGTCGGGACCAAGCGTATCCGGGCCAAGCGTATCCGAGCCAAGCGTATCCGGGCCGAGCGTGTCCGGTCCGGCCGTGTCCCGGGCGGCACCGGCATGGGCGGTGCCGTCGTCGATGACGGTCGCCTTCAGGTCGAGGGTTGCCGGCTCACGCGAGGGCTTCTTGCGGGACGATTTCGGACGTCGGGGATCAGATGAATCGGTCACGGGTCACTCTTGCATGGGTCTTGCATGGGTCGCTTCGGGCGCGAGATCTTCGAAAGGTCAGTGTGAAAGGCAATTGAGGCAAGCTTGGGCGGAGCGTTTCGTTCCCTCTTTCGTTCCCTCCATCATTCCTTCCTGGCGGCACGATCCCCGAAAACGGGCCGGCCCATCGGACCACGATCCTCCTCGTATGGCAAAGCTTGCCGACGGCCGCATCGCCGGCGGCGCGGCCGCGGCGGTCACGGAGGCGGACCGAGAAGACCGAGAAGCGCGTCCTCGGACGGGTTCCCGGCCACGCGTGTCGCGGCTCCGGCCGCCACGAGGGGCGCGGCCACGTCGGCCGACAGGCAGAGATGGGAAACGGCCCGGAGGTTCGAAGCCAGTCCCGCCTCCTTCGCCAGCCGGACGACGAGATCGGCGCTCCGGCGTGAATAATGGAGCGCGGCGCCGATTTGGCCAGTGCGCAGGGCTGCGGCGGCGGCCTCGGGCAGCGTCTCGACCGCCTTCGCCTCGTAGGCCTCCCAGACCAGGACGCGAAAGCCGGCCGCCTGGAGCGAAGCGGCCGGCTCGTCCTTGTGGTGGCGGCCCGTCACGTGGAGCAGCGCACGGCCCGGCGGCAGGGTTTCGCGAATCAGCCGCGCCAGCGACACCGCGTCCCCGTCCGCCACGGACACGCGGGCGAAGCCCTGCGCGCGAACCACATCGGCCGTGTGCGCGCCCACAGCGAAGACGGGCCTCGTCCGGTCGAGGCCGGCCAGGGCCTCGACCGCATGGGCGCTGGTCACGATGAGCGCATCGCAGGACGTCTCCGGCCCCGGGTCGCCGGTCGCGACGATCCGGGTCACCGGGGCGAGGCAGGCCGCGTGGCCCAGGGCGGCGAGCTTCTCCGCCGTGCGACCGGCATCCTCGGGAGAGCGGGTGACGAGGACCCGCATCAGGCTTTCAGGAAATCGGCCGGCATGCGGGCGCGCAGCTCCGCCCCGGCCTCGCGCCCAAGGGCAGCCGCATCCTCCGGGGCGCCGCGGCGCACGGCCTCCAGGCTCTCCGACCCGTCCGGACGCAGCACGAGGCCGCGGATCTCGAGCTCCTGCCCGATGAGCCGGGCATGGCCTGCGATGGGGGTGCGGCAGGAGCCGTCGAGGATGGTGAGAAAGGCCCGCTCGGCGGCGAGCGCCTGGCCGGTCGGCCCGTCGAGGATGGGGGCCAGCGCCTGCCGCACCCGCTCATCCTCGGCCCGGATCGCCACCGCGATGGCCCCCTGCCCGACCGCCGGGAGGAAATCGTCCGTCTCGAGCACGGTGGTCACGTGCCCGGTGAGCCCGAGCCGGCGCAGGCCCGCCATGGCGAGCAGGGTCGCGTCGACCTCGCCGCGTTCGAGCTTGGCGAGCCTCGTCTGCACGTTGCCGCGCAGGAGGGTGACCTGGAGGTCCGGCCGCAGGCGGAGCACCTGGGCCTGCCGCCGCAGGGAGGCGGAGCCCACCACGGCGCCGCGCGGCAGATCGTCCAGGCTTGAGAAGCGGTGGCTGATGAAAGCGTCGCGCACGTCCTCGCGCGGCAGGAAGCCCGCGATGGCGATCCCCTCCGGCAGGGCTGTCGGCAGGTCCTTGGCGGAATGGACCGCGAGATCGATGGAGCCGTCGAGGAGTGCGATGTCGAGCTCCTTGGTAAAGAGCCCCTTGCCGCCGGCCTCCGACAGGGGCCGGTCCTGGATGGCGTCGCCCGTGGTCTTGATGATCGACAGAGGCAGATGCTCCACGGACCAGCCCTCCCCGGTTGAACCATGGGCGGCGACCAGCCGGTCTTGCGTCTCGTGGGCCTGGGCGAGCGCCAGGGGGCTGCCTCGCGTACCGATGACCAGGGTGGGGGAAGAGGCCATTCTGCCTGAGGTCTCCTGTCTTGAACGATCGGGTTTGATTTGATGCGGCGCGGCGGACTATAGGGGGAGGAGCGCCGGGCCGGAAGCCCGGACAACACCGGAATTGAGCAGCCCCCGACCATGCGCATCCTTGGCATCGAGACCACCTGCGACGAGACCGCGGCCGCCGTGGTCGGAATCGGATTCGACGGACGCGGCGAGATCCTCTCCAACGAGGTGCTGAGCCAGATCGCCGAGCATGCCCGCTACGGCGGCGTCGTGCCGGAGATCGCCGCCCGCGCCCATGTGGAGGTGATCGACCGGCTCGTGGCCCGGGCGCTGAAAAGCGCCAACTGCTCCGTGAAGGACATCGACGGCATCGCCGTGGCGGCGGGCCCCGGGCTGATCGGCGGCGTGCTGGTGGGGCTGACCACCGCCAAGGCCATCTCGCTGGTGACCCGTAAGCCCCTGATGGCGGTGAACCACCTGGAGGCCCATGCGCTCACCGCGCGGCTCACCGAGGGCATCGGCTTCCCGTACCTGCTGCTGCTCGCCTCCGGGGGCCACACCCAGCTCGTGGCGGTGCGCGGCGTCGGCGACTACGTGCGCCTCGGCACCACCATCGACGACGCCATCGGCGAGGCCTTCGACAAGGTCGCCAAGATGCTGGGCCTGCCCTATCCGGGCGGCCCGCACGTGGAGCAGGAGGCCCTGAAGGGCAATCCGGAGCGTTTCTCCTTCCCGCGCCCCATGCAGGGCCGGACGGAACCCAATTTCTCCCTGTCGGGGCTCAAGACCGCCGTGCGCATCGAGGCGGAGAAGATCGCCCCGCTGACCGCCAGCGACATCGCCGATCTCTGCGCCGGCTTCCAGGCGGCCATCGTGGACGTGGTGGTCGACCGCACCCGCGTGGGGCTTCGCGCCTTCCGGGACATCTCCGGCCATCCGACCGCCCTCGTGGTGGCGGGCGGCGTCGCGGCCAACCAGGGCATGCGTCAGGGCCTCCAGCGGCTCGCCGTGGAGGCCGGGCTCAAGCTCGTCGCCCCGCCGCTGGCGCTCTGCGGCGACAACGGCGCCATGATCGCCTGGGCCGGCCTGGAGCGCATGCGGCTCGGCCTCATCGACGACATCGCGGCCCCGGCCCGCGCCCGCTGGCCCCTCGACACCAGCCGCGACGAGGCCGGGGCGAAGGCGTGAGATGACCACCTCGGCAGGCTTGCCCATCGCCCGTCGGTCCCTCTCCTGTCATGGCCGCGCTCGTCCCGGCCATCCCGACGCCATCGGACGCCGCGCCACCCAGATCGGGATCACTGGCAAGGGACCGGTGACGACGAGGGAAGGGACGGTCCGGCCCGGTGGCAGGGAGCCGCGCCGCACCGGCCGGCAGCGCCCGACATGAGCGCGCCGATCCCAACCATCGGCATCGCCGGCGCGGGCGCCTGGGGGACGGCGCTCGCCAATGCGGCGGCCAATGCGGGCAACCCCGTGGTGCTCTGGATGCGCTCGCCCGAGCACGCGGCGGCCCTGGCCGCGACGCGCACCAACGAGCGCTTCCTGCCGGGCGTGGCGCTGCACGAGCGCATCCGCCCGACCGCGGCGCTCGCCGATCTGGCCCAGGCCCGCGCGGTGCTTCTCGTCACGCCCGCCCAGACCACGCGGGAGATGAGCGCGGCGCTCGCCGGCGTGCTGCCGCCGGCGACCCCGCTGGTGCTCTGCGCCAAGGGCATCGAGCGCGCGAGCGGATTTTTTCTCTGCGACGTGGTCGAGGAGGCGCGTCCCGGGGCGCCCGTGGCGGTGCTGTCGGGCCCGAGCTTCGCCGACGACGTGGCCCGCGGCCTGCCCACCGCCGTGACGCTCGCCTGCCGGGACGCGGCCCTCGCGGAAGACCTGGCGACCGCCCTGTCCGGCCCGACCCTGCGGGTCTATCACCGGGGCGACGTGCGCGGCGTCGAGATCGGGGGCGCGGCCAAGAACGTGCTCGCCATCGCGTGCGGGGCCGTGGCCGGCCGGGGCCTGGGCGAGAGCGCCAAGGCGGCGCTGATCGCCCGCGGCTTCGCCGAGCTCCTGCGCTTCGCCCGCGCCTATGGCGGCGACGCGGAAACCCTGATGGGGCTGTCGGGTCTCGGCGATCTGGTGCTGACCTGCTCGTCGGCCCATTCCCGCAACTTCGCCTTCGGCCAGCGCCTCGGCCAGGGGATGAGCGTCGCCGAGGCCGCCGGCGGCAAGCTGGTGGAAGGCGCCGCGACCGCGAGCGCCCTGGTGGCGCTGGCGCGCGCGAAAGCCGTCGACATGCCGATCGCCGAGGCGGTCGACCGGATCCTGTCCGGCGCCTGGACCCTCGACCAGGCGGTCGACGCGCTGATGAACCGACCGGTCAAGTCCGAACACTGAACAGAACGAGTAAGCGTCGATGGCCCACTGGCTCTACAAGTCCGAACCCTCCGTCTGGTCCTGGGACCAGCAGGTCGCCGAGGGCGCGAAAGGCACCCACTGGAACGGGGTGCGCAACCACGTGGCCAAGCAGAACCTGATGGCCATGAAGAAGGGCGAGCAGGGCTTCTTCTACCATTCCAACGAAGGCAAGGCGGTGGTCGGCATCGTCGAGGTGATCCGGGAATACTATCCCGACCACACGGACGAGACCGGCCGGTTCGGCATGGTCGACATCAAGGCGGTGAAGCCGTTGAAGCGTCCCGTCACCCTCGAGGCCATCAAGAAGGAACCCGGCCTCGACACGATGATCCTGGTCAACAATTCCCGCCTCTCGGTGCAGCCGGTGACCGACGAGGAATGGGCCATCATCTGCCGGATGGGCGGCGTGTGAGGGGTTCCCTGTCGTCCTCTCCCCGTCATGGCCGGGCCTGTCCCGGCCATCCCGATCGGAAGAGCGCGGCGCTTCAAGCACGCGGGATCACCGGCACAAGGCCGGTGGTGACGGGGCAGGGTGACCGTCCGGTTCGCGCTGTCTTTCCCCTCATGGCCGGAAGCCGAGGCCAGGGGATGCGATCTACGCTCTCTCTCGGGCCTTCACGCCCCTGAGGTCGAACGGGTCGTGGGGTGCCATGGGGTCGTAGGGGTAAACC
Source organism: Microvirga yunnanensis (assembly GCF_025460875.1). Classification (NCBI taxonomy): domain Bacteria; kingdom Pseudomonadati; phylum Pseudomonadota; class Alphaproteobacteria; order Hyphomicrobiales; family Methylobacteriaceae; genus Microvirga; species Microvirga yunnanensis. The sequence continues at coordinate 1,365 of NZ_JAMXFI010000061.1, read as the reverse complement.
GGCCGGGTCAGGAGCACGCGCGCCAGGGCCACCTGCGCGCGGCAGCGCTGCAAGCGCTGCTGATGCTCCACCCGGAGCGTGCTGGCGCGACGGCTTGCCTGAGCGCAGGTTTCGAAACGTTCTTCCAACTTGAGGTCATTCATCGGGAGACAGTTGCATGTCCCCGGGCCGCCCGCCTTCACCCAGGTTAAGACCACGCGCGCCGATGACGGAACCGCCCATGACACGGGCGACGAGCGGTCGGGTATCGGCCAGCAGCTTCTTGGACCGCTCCACGGCGTCCCTCGACATGCGAAGAAGCGCGGCGTCGTACACGACGGACGGAATTCGATCCTGGGGACGATCCTGGGGCAGTCGATCTTGGGGAGTCTTGGCCATGACGGCGCTCCTCGGCCTTGCAGGCGGGAGCGCACGTCTCTCTCAGCCACCGGCGCCTACGGATTCGTGATCGGCCGGTGATGAGCGGTATATGGGGTTCCTCGGGTGAAAGTCCAAGCGCGGCCACGGAGTCTTCTGACACGATGGTCGGGAACCATGAACAAATCCGGTCGCGGATCGTTAAGCCCCGTTGCTGGCAGGGGGCTGACCGTGGATGTGGTGCCGTTCGATCAATGCGCGGATTATCGCCGGCGGGCGCGAGAGGCGCGGGCGATGGCCGGCTGGATCTCGCTGAACGACGCCAAGCAGCAGCTTCTGGAACAGGCGAAGCATCTGGACACGCTGGCCGCGAGATCGAGGAGCGGAAAATGCGCCAGATCGTCCCCCTTCAGGCGCTCAAGCCGGAAGCCTGACGCCCCAGAAGCGCTCTTCGCGTCGCGCCCTCAGCCGCGGTCGATCGCGTCCAGGATGATCCTTCGCCGGACGTGCCACTGCTCCACGAGAGCTTCCAGCTGCCCGAGCAGGTCCCGGGCTTCGGTCGTGTCGCGGCCCTTCTCGACCATCCGCTCGATCCGGGCGATCTGCGCGGAGATCCGCAGATCCCCCTCGACGATGCATTCCTGGATCCTGGCGATGTCTGTCTGAGGGTCGGTCATGGGGCGATCATACCCCGGGTCAACCGATTAACCTATGTTTATCCCGCAGGCCGGGCCGATGCTGCCGGCGCCCGCCCTGCTCCGGAAGGAGCAGAGACCAAAGTCCGATCCCGGCCCCGCTTGCCCGACCCCTCTCTTCTTCCGTAAACCTAGCGCTAATTCCATCGAGGATGCGTTCGGGAGAAGCGCCATGGACGAGAAGATCTACGACGTGCCGGCCGAGTGGACCCACCGTGCCTATCTGGACGACGCGGGCTACCGGGCCAAGTACGAGGCCTCGGTCAAGGATCCGGAGGGCTTCTGGGCCGAGGAGGCGAAGCGCATCGACTGG